>APFI01000096.1 GCA_000403945.1 Desulfovibrio sp. Dsv1 | reverse complement strand
AGTTCGGCGGGCAGGAGCGTTTTTTTCCAGGAGGCGCGCTCCAGATACTTGCGGGCTTCCAGCAGAGAGGAATAGACCCGGTGCTGGGCTTTTTCCGACTCGTCCATGCCTTCGGCGGTGAAATCAATGGGGCTGCGGTAGTGTTTGCCCAGCAGGAAAAAGCGCAGGGTTTCAGGAAGATAACTTTCAAGAATGTCGCGGATGGTTTTAAAGTTGCCCAGCGATTTGGACATCTTTTCCGCATTGACCTGCACAAAGCCGTTATGCACCCAGTAACGGGCCAGTTCGCAGTGGCAGACGGCCTCTGACTGGGCGATTTCGTTCTCATGGTGGGGGAAGATCAGATCCTGGCCTCCGCCGTGGATATCCAGCGGCAGATAGGGACCGCTCATGGCCGAGCATTCGATGTGCCAGCCGGGGCGGCCTTTGCCCCAAGGGCTGTCCCAGGAGGGCTCTCCGGGCTTGGCTGCCTTCCAGAGGGAGAAATCCAGTGGATCTTCCTTTTCCTCGCCTGGCGCCACGCGTGCGCCCGAGAGCAGTTCGTCCAGACTGCGGCCGGAAAGTCTGCCGTAGGGCGGGTAGGAGCGCACCCGGAAGTAGACGTCGCCCGAAGGCGTGGCGTAGGCCTTGTCCTCCTCGATCAGTTTGGCGCAGAGATCCCGAATCTGAGGAATATATTCCGTGGCGCGTGGTTCGGAGTCCACGCGCAGCACTCCCAGGCGGGTCATGTCTTCATGGAAGGCGTCGATATAGGTCTGGGCCACTTCCCGCCAGTCGCGGCCCTCGCTGTTGGCGCGGTTGATGATCTTGTCGTCCACGTCCGTAAAGTTGCGCACGAAGCTGACCTCAAGGCCTAGATGGCGCAAATGGCGGACCAGAACGTCAAACACCAGGGCGGAACGGGCGTGGCCGATGTGGCAGTAATCATAGGCGGTGATGCCGCAGACATACATATGAACTTTGCCCGGCCGGACCGGAATGAATTCTTCTTTTTGACGGCCCAGAGTGTTGTAGATCTGCATGACAATCCTTTAGGGGCTGTTTCCGCTTTAACCGTCGGAAAGTTTGCGAACCATACGGAAAAAAGACGGCATTCAGTATATATGTGGCCGTTATAGGGCAGGTTCTCTTTGAACAGCCATAGCGTTCCAAAGGCAATCTGCTCTCAAAAGGGCTTCCGGCGCGTGTTGTCGCTCCTCAGGCCGGGGCGTTGAGCTGATCCAGGCGGCGCTGGTGACGGCCCCCTTCAAACCGGCTTTCCAGAAAAGCCTCCATGATGGCCAGAGCCAGTTCCACGCCCGTGACGCGCGAACCCAGACAAAGCACGTTGGCGTTGTTGTGGCGGCGGCTCAGACGGGCGTGCAGTTCGGTGGTACAGAGCGCGGCCCGGATGCCGGGGTGGCGGTTGGCGGCCAGGGACATGCCGATGCCCGTGCCGCAGACCAGAATGCCGAGACAGTGCTCACGCTCCACAGCTTCGCAGAGTTTGTGGGCAAAGACGGGATAATCGCAGTGTGCCCTGGAGTGGGTTCCGTCGTCGACAACTTTGTAGCCGAGGCCGGCCAGCTGCTGGGCAAGGGCGCCCTTCAGATCAAATCCGGCGTGGTCCGATGCCAGATGGATGTGTTGCATATCCGCTCCTTGCAGAGAAAATGGGACTACTGCGCTCTGTACTGGGAAAGCGGCAGCAGAGGCGCGCCTTCTGGCAAGGTAAGGCTCATTTGCTCCGTGGTAAAGGCCTCGGCCGGTTTTTCCCGCTCTTTGACCAGCAGGATGGCGCGCTTGCCGTTGCTGTGGGTCAGGGTCAGGCGGCGGGGCAGGGGCGGCACGGTGTCGTCATAGGCGATGTTCATGCTCCAGCCTTTGCCGCCCGGCGGAGCTTCGCGCCAGGCCACGAGCATGCCCTCAGCGTTGAGGGTCACGCTGCCGCCGGGTTTGCCGTTCAGCTCATAGCGCGCCAGCCCGTCGGGCATTTCCGCGGCGGCGCTGTGTTCATCTCCGAAGACCACCGCGTAACGACCGTTGAGCAGGGCGGCCAGATGCCCCAGATCAAAGGGCACGGGCACGCCCACTTTGAGCAGGGGCCTGGCCGCGCCCTGGTAGAAATAGGCTTTGTTTTCACTTGGGCTGTAGACCAGAAAATGTTGCCCGTCCTCAAGAATCTTGGCGATCACCGCGCCCACGCCGGCCATGACGTCCAGTCGCAACTGGCGTTCACTGTTGCCCCAGAACAGGGCCGTGACCCGGCGGGTATCGCCGTCGGTGCCGAAGCGCAGACTCATTTGCAGGCGATAGGGCGTGCGCGGCGCGGCCCCGCTGACAGCCATGAACTTCTGCCAGCGGCTTTCCAGACGGGCTTGCGTCCCCGGCCCCGAATCCAGGGGGGAAGGCTGTTTGGCGCAGGCGCAGGCCAGCAGAAAGCAACAGAGAAGGACGAGTTTTTTCATAATGTTGAAAGCCGCTGCCGCAAGGTTTTGGCATTGGCGGGTTTGAGGTCCAGAGCCTTCTGATAGGCCTTGCGGGCCTCGTCTTTGAGCCCCATACGCTGGGCGATGTCGCCGTAATGTTCCCATATGGAAGACTCCACCTGATTGCCTAGCTTCACGGCCCGGCGTATTTCGCGCAGAGCCTCTTCCAGACGGCCGGATTTGAACAAGGCCCAGGCCAGGGAATCCACAATATAAGCCTGATCGGGCGAAAGCTCGTTGGCCTTGACCAGCAGGTTGACGGCCCGCTCCAGATCCCGGTTTTCCTCGGCCAGAGTGTAACCCACATAGTTGAGCGCCTGATAGTTGTCCGGATGGTTTGTCAGGATGTCTTCCATGACCGTGAAAGCACCCTTCTTGTCACCGGTTTCGTCCAGCAGGGAACCCAGCAGAAAGGCCAGATCCGTATTGTCCGGCCATGTTTTCACCGCCTCGCGGGCCACCTTGAGCGCGTCCGGCATCTGTTTCTGACGGGCCAGCAGGCGGATTTCAAACTCCTGAAAGCCGGGAATCTCGGCAAAGTCTTTCCGTCCCTGACGCACCACCTTGAGGGCGTTGTCGTTCTGCCCGGCTTCGGCCAGAAGTTGGGCGCGCAACAGGCGGGCGCGTCCGGAGCTTTTGCTGGTGGGCGGCATCTTATCCAGCCAGGATAGGGCCATGGACAGATCACGACGCTGCTCGTAGGCCAGATCCGCCAGCAGCAGATAGACATCACCGGGGGCGCCGTCGTCGGCCACGATCTGCTTGAGCAGGTTTTCGGCCTGGAGATAGTGGCGCGAATCCATGAACATGCTGGCCACCGTCAGTTTGAAGGGCACGGTGCCCGGGCCCAGACGCATATACTGGAGGGCTTTTTCGGGCTGCTTCAGGCGCAGGGAGATGTTCACCAGCCTGAGAGCCACTTCCTGGGTGGAGAAATTGAGCCTGATCAGTTTTTCATAGACATTGCGGGCTTCGCGCAGATCCCCGCGCTGCTCGTAAATGAAGGCCAGCTCGGCCATGGCCTCCACAAAGTCCGGCATTTCCCTGATGGCCTTCTGGAGATAGGGGATGCCCTCGTTGCGGCGCTCCATGCCGATCAGCGCTCTGGCGTGATAATAGTCCACCAGGGGGGAACGCTGTTCGGCCGTCACGCTGTTGAGCAGTTTTTCGGCTTCCGTGAATTGTTTGCCTTTGACCAGCAGCAGGGCCAACTCCAGACGGGCGTCCAAGGAATCCGGATGCTTTTGCAGGTAGGCACGCATGAGTTCCACGCCGCGTTCGGGCATGCCGTGCTCCAGAAGCGCTTCAGCGTAGAGCAGATTGAGCGACATATCTTCAGGCCAGACGCTCAGGCCCTGTTCCAGCAGAATTACGGCATTGGGGGACTTGCGGCTCATCAGCCAGACCCCGCCCTCCATCCATGCCTTGGCCGGAACCGGAGACATCCTGAGCAGGGATGCGGCCTGCAGCAAGGCTGCCTCGTCCTCGTCCAGCAGCGCCCGGGTATAGAGCAGATAGGCATAGGTACTCTGCGCCTCGGGCGAAAGTTCGCTCTCCACCGGCCGCACGGACAGGCTCTGGAGGGAGGTGGACTTCCCGCGTGCGCGAACGGATTTCTTCCCGGCCACGGACTCTTCGCCTGCCCGGTCGGAGGTCCGGCCGGCTTGCGGTTTGTTGCCGGCGCAACCTCCGCAGCCGAGAAGGGAAAGCGGAGCCGTGGCGGCCAGAGTCAACGCGCAGAGCAGCGCTATGGTCTTGCATTTCATTTATGATTGTATCCATGCGTCTGAAAAGTCCTTGATATCCAGCGTGAGGTGTTGGCGGATCTTCTCCAGAAGTCGTGCCTCAAGCTGGCGGACGCGTTCCCGCGTGACGTTATATCGTTCGCCTATCTCACGCAAGGTGACGGGATCGTCGGTAAGCAGGCGGTTCTGCAGAATGTAGACCTCCTTCTCGTTGAGTTTGGGCATAATGGTTTTCAGGCGCGAACGCACCAGTCCCGCGATTTCGTCCGTGGCCAGGCTGTCCTCGACGCCGGGCCCCAGCGCGGGGAGAAAGTCCATGCGGGTGGCTCCGCCGGAATCTTCGCTCACCTGGACGTTGAGCGAGAGGTCCGTGGCGGCCAAGCGCTGCTCCATTTCATTGATCTGCTCCTCGGTCACGCCCAGATGTTCGGAGAGCATGGCCGCGTCCGGATCATAGCCCTGGGCGATCAGCTTCTGGCGCTCGCGGTTCAGATTATAGAACAGCTTGCGCTGGACCTGAGTGGTGCCGATCTTGACCATCCGCCAGTTGTCCATGATGAACTTGAGGATGTAGGCCTTGATCCAGAACGAGGCGTAATAGGAGAACTTGATGCCCTTGTCCGGGTCGAACTTGTTCACCGCGCGCATCAGGCCCACGTTGCCTTCCTGCACCAGATCCAGCACATTCTGCATCCAGCGGCGCTGGAAGTCCATGGCGATGCGCACCACCAGACGCAGATGGGAGGAGACCAGCCGGAAGGCCGCGTCCGGATCGTTGCGGTCGCGCACACGCAGGGCCAGCTCATGCTCCTCTTCGGGCTGGAGCATGGGAAAGCGGCTCACCTCGCGCAAATAGAGGTGCAGACTGTCGCGCGTGCCGGTCGGGGAGGGCAGAAGGGGCAGGCTCGGCGCGGGCAGAGGAGCGTCGTGGTCTTCCTCCAAGGCAAGTTCCGGCTCCACGTCCGGGCCGTCTTTGTCATCGTCCACATCCAGAATTTCACCTGCCGCCAGCTCTTCGCCGTCCAAGAGATCCAGCTTTTCCAACTTGTCGTCGCGCGGAGCCTCAAGGATTTCGATTTCAGGCGCGATTTTTCTGGAGGCTGTCTTGTCTTTTTCGCTCTCATGCCGTGTTGAAGGGGCTATCTTATTATTTTTTTTCATTTTTATTCATACTCGGTTATTGCCGCCCGGAACATGCGGTAATATTTCATGCTATAGTTTTGGTTTGTCCTTTTCAATGTTTTTCAGTACTAAAAATCCAGCCGTTCTCCGGAAGGTTTTCCCGGATGGAAAGGCTGAAAGGTGCTAGGCGCTTGTTGCTCAACTTTATATACTTGTCATCGGCGGAGATCAAAAAACGCCGGACCCCGCTCCGCACGGGCGGTCCGTGCGTCCGCGTCCGCCCTAACGACAAAGAGTGGACGAAATGACTGATGGGACATTCAGGCATGCGCTGAGCCTTGGGCGGCCACTGCTGCTAGACGGGGGCATGGGGACCATGCTGCAGGCTTCGGGCCTTCCCGCGGGCATGTGCCCGGAACAATACTGCATGGAAAGCCCCCAGGTGTTGCGGGGCATTCATAATGCCTACCTGGACGCCGGGACGGACCTGCTGACCACCTGCACCTTTGGCGGTAATCCCTTCAAGCTACCAAAAAATCTGGATGTTTTCGTCTTCAACAGGCTTATGACCGAAGTGGCCCGCGAAGCGGCGCGCGACGCCGGACGGCCTGTTTTCGTGGCTGGCAATGTGGGCCCCAGCGGCCAGTTTGCCAGGCCGCTGGGGCCGGTGGATCCGCGCGACCTCATCGCCGCCTTTGCCGCCCAGATCCGTGGCTTGGTGGCCGGTGGGGCGGACCTGATTTTTGTGGAAACCCAGTTCGATCTGGCCGAGGCACGCGCCGCCGTGGTGGCGGCCCGCCAGGAATGCGACCTGCCGGTCATGGTCTCCATGACCTTTGAGCAGGGTGTCAGCCTGACGGGCTCCAGCCCGGCCATTTTCGCCGAAACCATGCAGAATCTGGGCGTGGACGTGGTGGGCACCAATTGCAGCCTGGGACCGGACCAGATGCTGCCAGTGGTCCGGGAACTGCTGTCGGTCTGCGCCTGTCCGGTCATGGCCGAACCCAACGCCGGTCTGCCCGAACTGCGCGACAACGTGACAGTCTTTCCGCTGGGGCCTGAGGAATTCGCCCGGAAAACCGCCCCCTTCGCCGGACTGGGCGCGCGTATTCTGGGCGGATGCTGCGGCACCACGCCGCAACATCTGGCGGCCCTGTCCCGAATCTTGCGCGGCATGGCATACACGCCGCCGGAAACGCCGCGCCGGAACGGCATCTGCCTGACCAGCCGTTCGCGACTGGCGCGCATCGGCGTGGGCGAACCCCTGATCGTCATCGGCGAACGCATTAATCCCACGGGCAAAAAGGCGCTGACCCAGGAATTGCAGGAAGGTCGTTTCGACACGGCCCTGCAGCTGGCTGATCAGCAGGTGGAGGCCGGGGCCGGAGTGCTGGACGTCAACGTGGGCGCATCCTTGGTGGATGAAACCGTTTTATTGCCCGACCTAGTTCAGCGTCTGGTCGGGCGGCTGACCTTGCCGCTCTCGCTGGATTCCTCCAATGCCGCGGCCATCGCCAAGGCCCTGCCATACTGCCCCGGTTCTTTCCTGGTCAATTCCATCAGCGGCGAAGCCGACCGCATGGACGTTCTCGGCCCGCTCTGCCGGGATTACGGCGCGCCCTTCATCCTCCTGCCCTTGCAGGGGGCGAAACTGCCGGTGCGGGCCGCCGAGCGCATCCGCATTGTGGAACATCTACTGGAGCGGGCCACCGCATTGGGCATTTCTCGCCGTCTGGTGATGGTGGATATTCTGGCCTTGGCGGTGTCTTCCAAGGCCGAGGGCGGTCGCCAGTGTCTGGAAATGGCGCGCTGGTGTCGGTCGCAGGGCCTGTCCACAACGCTGGGCCTTTCCAATATATCCTTTGGTCTACCTGCCCGCGAACTGCTCAACGCCACATTTCTGAGCATGGCCGTGGGCGCGGGCCTGACCTCCTGCATCGCCAATCCCTCGGCCACGTGTCTGCGCGAGGCTGTGGACGCCATGCGCGTGCTTGGCGCTCATGATCCGCACGCTGAATCCTTCATCGCCTCCTATGCCGAGTGGAAGCCGGCGGGCGGCGCGATGCTGCGGCGGGACGGTGGGGGCGGGGCCGCCAAAACCCTGGGTGAGGCCGTTCTGAACGGCGACAGGGAAAACGTGCTTCCCCTTTTGAACGCGGAACTGGAGGCCGGGGCCGACCCTTTTGTTCTGGTACAGGACACGCTGATTCCGGCCATCACCGAAGTGGGGGCGCGTTACGAGCGGCGGGAGTATTTTCTGCCCCAGCTTATCCGCGCCGCTGAAACCATGCAGACAGCCTTCGCGCATCTCAAACCCCGTCTGGAGGCCAATCGCGGCCATGAGGAACGCCCGGTCATCGTCATGGCCACGGTGGAGGGGGACATTCACGACATCGGCAAGAACATCGTGGCCCTGCTGCTGGGCAACCATGGTTTTGACGTGGTGGACGCGGGCAAGGACGTGCCCGCCGAGGCCATTGTGGCTTGCGCCCTTGAGCATAACGCGCGTATTATAGGCCTCTCCGCGCTGATGACCACCACCATGGTCCGTATGGAGGACACCATCCGACTGATCCGGAAGCGCGAGCTGCCCATCAAGGTCATGGTGGGCGGCGCGGCCGTGACTCAGGCGTTCGCTGACGCCATCGGCGCCGACGCCTATTGCCCCGATGCGGTCTGCGCCGTGCGCGCGGCCAAAAATTTCGTGTAACTTCGTCCGGGCGGCGCGGCCGCCCCAACCTTTAGTGCTGTGCTCAGGGCAAATCATGAAAAAGATATTCCTGCCCCTGCTATTGTGTCTGCTTCTGCCCTGCGTCGCATGGGCCGAGGGATTGCCCTCGCTGAACCTGGCAGGCCTGATGGATCTGCTGGCCAGAAACAAGGGCAAAGTGGTGATGCTCAACTTTTTTGCCACTTGGTGCCCGCCCTGCCGGGTGGAAATTCCCGAACTGATCAAGACCAGCAGGGTCTATGCGGACAAGGGCGCCCTGGTCATCAGCTTGGCCGTGGACGAGGATGCCACACCTGTGGCCCCCTTTGTCAAAAAAATGGGCATGGACTATCCGGTCTATCTGGCCGGGCGGGACATCACGCGGGCCTATCAGGTCAGCAGCATTCCGCATAACGCCTTTTACGCCAAGGACGGCACGCTGGTGCTTTCCGAACCGGGCATGGCCGACGAAAGCATGCTCAAAATGGTCATCGACAAACTTTTGAGCCAAAAATAATGGAACGGAATTGCCTCTTCCGCAAGGCACACTTGGATGATGTGAAGGATGCCATGCACGGCCTTTTGCTGGTCTGCGTCCAGAAGGGCATGCTGCGCCCTCGCTCTGGTCTGGGAGGATCCGGGGAAAATCTGTTCCCTGGCGGTGCGCGACGATCTGCGTCGCCGGGGGTTGGGGCGGCGGATGATCGCGGCCTGTCTCGACGAATGCCGCGAACTGCATCTGAAAAAGATTTGGGGCTGTCCCAGCCAGGCCGAATAGGCCGGGATAGCTCATGTACGAAAGACGAAGCGGGTTAGGCTCGCGACA
>APFI01000095.1 GCA_000403945.1 Desulfovibrio sp. Dsv1 | reverse complement strand
GGCGACTTGACCCCGCGCTGGTACTGGATGCTGACAATGGCGGCCTGGGCCTGCCAGGGCAGCGCGGCGAAAGCGTCAGTCACGCCAGCGGCCCGGTCGTAATGGCCGGCGATTTTCGCGATGTGGTGACCGAGCATGGCCGCATCCAGCTCGTCCGCCACGTCCTGACTGACGGTCAGGGGCAGGCGGTGCAGCACGGCCACGGCGGCGGCCTGCCTCTGACCCAGATAGGGCCGGAGCTGGTTGACAATGCCGGGATTTACGCCCATGCCGCCGAGTGTGTTGGCGTCTGTCTGGCCAAGGTCGACACCGGTGCCGATGGTCACGCCACTGATGCCCATGGGGCGGTATTTTTCCGGTTCCGGCCCGCCGTGATAATTGGCCGTGCCGCCCGTGGTCAGTTCGCAGGGGATATAGCCGCGCAGTTGCTGCGGGCCCTCAAAGCCGGGACGGCGGAGGACTTCGCGAATTTTGTCGATATGAATGGGCATGGATTGCACTCCCGCTTTTGGCGAAAGCGTACCACACCTTTTTGAGGTTTTGCCGAGATTGCTACCAAATCCCGGCGAATTTGTACCAAAAGGGGGGTTGACAGGTTTTTCATGCTTCGCGTTTTTTCCTGTACCACGCCCACAACTCCGCTGATTCCGCCACCGGGACATCCCCGTCAAAAACAATGGGAGCGCCTTCGCGGAGAAAATCGCGAATCCTGTTTTCCGACGTTCGCAGGACTTTTGCGATATTTCTGTATCCACGCAATACCTGTACAGGGCGAATAATTTTCGGTTCCAGTTCCATTTTTACCATCTGCGGTTACAGTCAGATTATTTTGTGATTTGTTTTTCTCGTCCAGCATGTGCTATCGTCAATGTCCATATCAGTTACGCGATACGTGACTGTAGCGATCCTCCCATCCTCTCCCCACAAGAATCGTGGTCCAAAGACACGTCTGTCCTTGATATTTCTCAATTTTGACGCCGCTCTGGAAATGGCTTCCGCCGCCCTGTTGACGACATGCAATTGCGGTCCCTCAAAAGGCACGATAACTTCAATGATCATTTTCCTCACCCACGTTTGAATATTAGTGCACATGCTCGCCATTCATAAATCGCATGGCGACACATGCCACGTCCAGGGCCTCGTCCAGCTGGCGATCCCGGCTTTCCTGATCCACTGCCTGTGAGAGCTCGGCCCACTCTTCGCCGATAACCTCCACGGCCTCTTCCGCGCTTTCGGCAAATATGGGATGCTTTTCCCTGGCCTCTTCAAGCCTCCGCGCGAGCATAAAAATAGCGTGCCGCCCCCGCCCCACGTCTCCGTTGCCAAAGGCCATGCAGGCCCGGACGTGGGACATGGGCCAGTCCTTGCGCCTGGCGGTGTTGTGCTCTGTCATCAGGCAAGCCTCCTGATTTCCACGACGGCCTTGCCGCCGCGAATATTTTTGCCCCACTCCATGGACAGCCGCCACACCTGACTGTCATCCCGCCACACCCCGGCGTGCGTCAGGGCGTCCAGCAGGGCTTTTCCCCCGAAATTGTCCAAATCCCGCCTCCTGTTGTCCGGGGCATGGAGCGTCACCGCCACGGCGACGCCAGAATCGATTCCAAGCGCTTTTCTTTCCGCCATGACCGTTTGCTCAACCTGATGACGAAACTCACGCCCGGGGGCGGATATGAGCGTTCTCGTGGCCTTGCCGATGCGCACCGAGCGCCAGTAGTGATTCACGGACGGCGGGAACGGCAATTCCAGGACCAGGGGCGGATAAGCGTCCTTGTCAGGGTTCGCCGGACACGACACACAGCACAGGTCGCCGTCCATGGCGCGGGGGCAGGTGAGGCCGGGACAGCTAGACATGCCTCAACCTCAACTCTGAAATCCAGCCGCGACACTCGGCGGATACGATGACGATTTTCAACAGACCCTTCATGCGACCCCCTCAGCGCAGTAGCGTACAGGGCTGTCCTCAATATTTTCCAGATATTGCAAAGTGCGTCGGTCAAACCAAAGCTTGACCATCCCCTCCCACTCCCCTTCGCGCTGCTTGCAGCAGTTCAGGATTGCGTCCGGTCCATCGGCCCGCGCCTGCTGTTTTGCCCAATCTCCGACAGCTTCCTGGATTTTCTTTTCCTTGGGCTTGTTGCGCCAGACGATGAAAACATTGTCCACCATGTCTGTTATTGCACCAGTGCCCTTGATGTCGAACTTGTCAGGGATATCCTTTTCGTCCTGGCGCTTGCGTGAATGGCAGACCAGATGCACTTGAACATCGTTATTGCGGGCAAAATCAGAAAGACGGTCAACAAATTTTTTTTGCTCGTTGTAGGCGTCCTCCCCGAATCCGCACTTGGCAAGGCTGTCGATGAGAAAATGGGTCACGCCGTAGCGGCGATATGCATATTCAAAAACCTCAAGAATACGGTCAGCTCTGGCCGTCCCCTGCACATCGAAGACCCACAACCGCCCATCGACAAAATCCTCAAGCGGCGCGCGGTCACTCGCTGAAGGCTTATTTGTCGCTGTAATCTGCCGATAAAGGCGCGCCAGCAGCTTATAGGGCTTGAACTCCATCGAGGCGATACACCAGCGGTTTCCGGAAGCCAGGCTGGATGCTATGACATGTCCGACAAGCTGGCTTTTTCCGTGTCCGTTTATGCCTGCCCAGATGGTGGTTTCTCCGGCCCGCGTGCGGATGGTGTTCTGAGTTTTTACCCAGGGCAGGGCATCGCCACGCCTGATTGCGCTGTCGGCATAGTAGGCAAAAACCTCGTCCATGTAGGACGATGCAGACCGAAGCTCCGCGGGGTCAATGGTGTGCGCGGAGTCAAACAACGCGCCCATGTCCGCGCCAGCCATCAAGGCCTCGTTGGCGTCCTTGTACTGGCCCATATTGACCGAGAAGCAGCGGTGAGCGCCAAGGCGGCGCGCGATATGCGCCGCGGCCTTCTGGCCCTGCTCGTCCATATCCAGGGCCAAAAAAATGCGATCAAAAAGCTGAAGCCTTTCCCACTCCGCGTCTATCCAGCAATCCTGCTTGTCCCCCTCGCCGCCACCGCGCGGAACCGACACGGCGTAATACCCGGCTTGCCGGAATGCCATTGCATCCAGCTCTCCTTCCACGACGATGAGGTCACGAATATTCTCCGGTATGATTTGCCAGCCGAACAGGCACGGTTCGCTGTCCTTGCTGGTCCACATGGCCTTTTTGTCATGCAGGGGCCGAAACTTGATGAAAATCAGCTCATCGCCACGTTTGTACGGAAAAACGATCACCGGCCCATGTCGCTGGCTCTGGATTTGCCCGATCTGGAATGCGGCCACAGTTTCCGCACTGATCCCTCTGTCCTGAAACCAACGCAGCATCTCAGCGCCAGGGACCGTGACACCCTTGGGCCTCTCCGGTCGGCCGTACCGCTTCCTCTCCGGGGCAAAGTCCGGCATGCCGTCCACGATGCCGAGAAAGTCTTTGGCTTCTTTCACGGCTTCCGCCTTGGCGCATCCCCGCACGGCCTGGATCAGGTCGATCAGATCGCCACCCCTGGCGTCGTCCGCGAAGTCCCGCCATACGCCAGCCTTTCCCGCCAAATTGACGCCAAGGGATTGCCCTGTTTCGCCGCTGATGCTTCCTGCCCGCCATTCATGCCCCTCGCGCTTCCCACCAGGCAAAAGCCACTGGCATACGGCCTCAGCCCTGCCCGCGAGCATTTTGGCGATTTCGCCGATGTCGTATTGCCTGCTCATATGGCCCCCGCCCAGCGATCAGATTGCGATTGCGCCCCATGTCGCTTGCGAAATTCTCCCACGACGCTCTGAAGCTTCGTCACTCCCGTCCGCGTTTTTGAGCGCATCCGTGCCAACGATTTGAGATTCTGCCCCCAAAAGTCGTCATGTACGGCCCACATGAGGGCATGCTGCATTTCCTGCCAGTCGAAGCCATCCAGCCGTTCAGCCCTGTCCAGCTCTTCCGCGCCAGAGACGACAAGCCGCTCTGTGACCCTCGGGGCGGTGTTGCCGTGGGTTAACGAGACTTCGTTTTGGAACCTCCTGGCGAAAGCAAGAAATTTTTCATCCGGCAGCGCTGGTGGGGCAGGCGAAGCCGGAGGAGTGCCGCGCGTTTCGCGCGCGTCTCTCTCTTCTTCTGTTTCTGTCTCTGTTTCTGTTTTTTCTTCTTCTTTAGAAGAAGAAAAACGCGCGCGCGATACTCCGGAGTCGCTCCGGAGCTTCTCCGGAGACACTCCGGAGTTTTTAGCTTTTTTCCTTGACCATTCATCACGATATTTCAGTATGTTAGGTGATTTCACCGTGATCGTTTGCCCATCGTCTGACACCTCAAAGAGCCCTGCTTGCTCACAGCTTGCTATCAGTTTGCTCCATGTTTGATGCTTGATTGCCAGCTTGTTGCACCACGCACGCTTCGAATATGAGCAGTAATTTTTACCGTCATCATCGACTTGTGCGGCGATCAACTCAAGGACACGCCAGAAGAAACCGTACCCCTCAA
Source organism: Desulfovibrio sp. Dsv1 (assembly GCA_000403945.1). Taxonomy (GTDB): domain Bacteria; phylum Desulfobacterota; class Desulfovibrionia; order Desulfovibrionales; family Desulfovibrionaceae; genus Desulfovibrio. Next base: position 354 of record APFI01000095.1, on the reverse strand, counting down.
GGCCACATTCATCGACCAGCCTTGAAATTTTTTCGTCATCTATGGAGTTGGTCATGTGTTTAAACCAGCGCACAGTCCACCTCCATAAGCACCTGCATTGCCATCTGTATGCGCCTCTCTGCATCCATGCATTCCCGGCGCAGCTCATGTAATCTTTTTCTCTGACTAAGCAGCTCAGCCTCGGCAAGAATGCGTTTTTCGCTCTGCGAGAGTTGACAAGCATCAGTGTTATGGTACATACTGTCCCCGTTGATTAACGATCTTTTGTTTCCCGCGTTAAGCCCGGTCGCCCGCCGGGCTTTTTCTTTTTCATAGCAGACCTTGTGGAAGGGTGTCCGGAAACAGCGCGTTCCA
>APFI01000094.1 GCA_000403945.1 Desulfovibrio sp. Dsv1 | reverse complement strand
CCCTCCTGGGGATGGTTTACCAGAAGTCTCCAGTTTTGGTCTGCACCATGTTAAGGGAGGGTACAAAATGACCAGGTTGCGGGCAGGACGTTCATCCCTGCTGGAGATTTCCAGTTCGAGATAGCCCGCGAACAGCGGGAACTGGATCAGCTGGTAAAACAGGTTGGAAAAACTCCAGTCCAGCGGAGTATTGCGAATGAGCATGGTCTGGATTTCCCGCACGCGGCGGACGCACCAATCTTTCAGTTCCTTATTCTCAGGCAGGCGAAGTTTGTCCGCAAAAAGACGCAGACATGCGTCATAGAAGTCCCAGATGGCCAGAACGCCGAACTGCGTCTGCCACTATTCGCGAATTTCCTTGAAGTCGGGAAGAGAAAGAGAAATGCCCCGAGCATGAGGCGCACTTCTTCCCGTTCAAAATAGAAGTCGGAACGGGGCGCATAGACCGGGATACCGTGCTCCTCCAGATAGTGGGCCAGAGCTTTGGCTTTGTCCCAGCGCACGAAGCGGAAAAGGAAAGCGACCTGATTCCAGTCGGTCAGGTGACGTTCACGCAGACTTGTCAGAAAATCCAGCACCTCTTCATGCCAGCTGTTGGCATCAGGCCCCACCGCAGACGCGCAGCACAGGCGCATTTAGGACGGCCTTGCTGTCCGGAGGAACAATGGTCTTGGCGTAGCGGAAAATTTTGCTGTCAGGGCCGTTCCAGGAAAAACCGTCAATGCTGCCGTCCATCCAGCGGTTGTAGAACGCAATAATACCCGGATCGGAACGGTAATTGGCCGTAAGGGTATGGACGGCGCAACACCCCTCAGGGGAACGGTGAGGAAATTCCAGAATATTGCGGATGGTGGCTCCACGAAAACGGTACAGCCCCTGGTCATCGTCGCCCACAACACAGATGTTCTGTCGCTCGTCCAGCAAGGTAAAAAGCAACCGTTCCTGAATGGTATTGGTGTCCTGGTATTCGTCCACCATGATGTAGCGGATTTTTTCTCTGAGTGGGGCCAACACGGTTTCGGGATTGCGCTCCAGAAGTCGGAGTGCCTCAAGCTGGATAACGGAGAAATCCAGCAGATTTTCCTGTTCCAGCAACTCCATGTTTAAAGAGTACCACTTGCCCAGCGCCTGAACGGCTTCGTCGGCGTCGGCCATGAGGGCATCGCTCTGGATCACTTCTTCCGAAAGTTTGTTCATCCAGCCGCAGAGCAGCGTCGCCCGTTTCCAGCGGGAGATATTTTCCCGTCCGGCAATGGAGGGATATAGGAGCCAATTCCTCAAACTGGCGGAGCCGCTGAAAGAAGAAATAGCTCTGGTCAAACTGATCCATCAGGGTGAAGTTTTTCTTCAGTCTGGTGAACTCTCGATGTTCTTCAAGCAGGCGCAAACAGATGGAATGCAGCGTGCCCACATACATTTCGTCCACATTGGTCGTATTGCCCTCCGCCAGCAGGCGGCGGGCAATACGGGAAATAAGCTCGTTGGCCGCTTTTTCAGTAAACGTGGCCACCAGCAATTGTTCCGGTGAAACTTCCCCGCAAGCCACGAGATGGACAATACGCTCCACAAGCGTAAAGGTTTTGCCTGCCCCCGGACCAGCGATAACCAGCAGAGGGCCTTCTTCATGGTTAATGACGGCTTGTTGTTGCGCTGTAGGCTTGAAGTCCATCTACATCTCCCAAAGCTGACGGCATGGGGAAAATCAGAACCAGAAGCGCACCTGCCCCGGCTTGGCCCTGGCGATTTGCGCGCATTGCGCGGTGGAGAGTTCCAGGCCCCTCTGCATCCTGATGGTCAAGCTGGCTCCGTGGCTGAGGCTGGAAGCAATGGCAATCAGCTCGGACGTGGAGTAAGCATGTTTGCTCATATCCAGAACAAGGGAACCGCCAGCTTGAGCAATAATGCGAAGTTCACTAACGTTTTTCTCGGCAGCCGGGCAAGGGGATGCCAAAAGAAGGAAAGTCAGACAAAGGAAAAGCAACCTCATATACCCCCACCCCCGCAATACTGCTCGATTTTTCTTCAGTGCCGCTTGTTTAAGAATTCATATCCGCCTGAATGTCAACGATATCCGCAAGAGAAATCCGGGTTTTATCAGTCATAACAATGCACGATTCGTATTCGACAAATTTCTCCACAACGCCTGTCAGCGTAAAATAGGCTCCCCCGTTTTTTCTCACATCCTTGACAAAATACGTCACGCGGACCTCATAACCCATGCCTTGATTTTCAAGCAGCTTTTGCAGGCGCAAGGCCAATATTTCACGGATCTGCTCGTCAAGCTCAATTTTTTCCTGAATATATCTCCCAACCTCCCTGATGGTTGCATGATGCCCGGTCAGCGCCGCAAATGGGAAAAACTGTGCGGCTCTGTCAGCTATGGACATGCGTGGGCGAGTAGCGGACACATGGCGCGGCAGATGGATAATATCGTCGTATTTTCCGCTCATGCCTTGTGCCCGCCGATTTGCCTGTTGCGCTCCATCGCGGTTGCGCCGTCCTGGAAGCTCATACCTTTCAGGATGGCATTTTTGCCGTATCTGTTCCGGATATCAAGTACAGCTTGCTGTCTCCTTCTTTCTCGTTGCAATACTACCTGCTCCTCATTCTTCTCCTGAGAAAGGATACTTTTGAGCAATGAAAGCTGCTCTATCCGTGCAGGCACCTGACTTCGTTCTTCTTCGACCACGTTGTTGGCGGATAGTGTAAGTCTGCGCACCAACAGGCTCTTGTTCGCGATACGCTCAAAAAGCGCAATGGTCGCCGCACGTAAAAGATTGGCGGAAGATGTATACTCCTTCAAGTTCGCCGTGCCATGCGCATGTTTAGGGACCATTCTACCATATCGGTCTGTGGTGATTTCTCCACAGTATTCACGATGCTTTTCCGTGTCTGTCAAATTGGAAATGTCATAGCCCACAGTTAATACAATCTGATTGGTTACAAGTCGCTTATCAAGTAGATCAAGTGCCAGTGAATCCGCCATTTCCTGCACAACCAGCCTGGTTTTCTCGAATTCATAAGCATCATGCAGCACTTGTCCTGAGCAGATGCTGTTCGAGGCAGGCTTGTACGCCTTGATGTCAGCGATGGTGCAGGGTTCCCAGCCCCAGGCGTGATCTATGAGCAATTCCGCATTGACGCCGAAAAGTCGGTAAAGCAAATTTTCGCAATGCAGTGAGCAGCGGGCGATGTCCCCCATAGTTCTGAGGCCGTATGCTTCAAGTTTTTTTTGCATAGCCCTTGCCCACTCTCCAAAAATCGGTAAGTGGACGATGTTCCCACAGAAGGCGGCGGTAGGACATTTCATCAAGCTCAGCGATGCGGACTCCATCCCTGTCAGGGGGCATCTTTTTGGCAACAATATCCATAGCCACCTTGCAGAGATACAGATTATTCCCAATCCCTGCTGTAGCGGTAATGCCGGTTGTCTTGAGGATATCCCCGATTATGGTCATGGCAAGCTCATGCGCGGTCTGCTTGTACAGGCCGAGATAGCTTGTTGCGTCAATAAAAACTTCATCTATGGAATATACATGAATATCTTCAGGCGCAATATGTTTCAGATAAACACTGTAAATCAATGCGCTGTGTTCGATATAGAGGGCCATTCTTGGTGTGGCGACGATATAGGCAATGGCCGTATCCGGTCTGGTCTGAAGGACAGACTTGTCATATGACTCTGAGGTGAAGATGCGATTGGGAGCCTTGCGCCTGCGCTGCTCATTCGCATCGTTTACCTTCTGAACAACTTCAAACAGTCTTGCGCGTCCGGGAATCCCGTAAGACTTGAGAGAAGGAGATATTGCAAGGCAGATGGTTTTCTGTGTGCGACTTTCATCGGCAACCACCAGATTTGTAGTCAAAGGATCAAGACCTCGTTCCAGACACTCAACTGAGGCATAGAACGACTTGAGATCAATGGCTATATAAGTGTGAGCTGACATGGATTGAAATTTTGCTGTACTGGCTGCACAACTCACAAGAAACGTGTATTTTCTTACCGTTCTCTCATATCAGCATTTTTGCTAAACGCGATATATAACAACGTTAGAATAATAGTCGAATCCTATCTGTGACATGCTGATATTTCTATCCACAAGATGAAAATTTGCCTGATCCATCAATGACATGTTGTCTTGTAACGGTAATGATGCAAGATAATAATGAGCCTCATCAGGGATTCTGTTGGTGTGGGCGATAGTATAATTTATGGCGTCTATTGGGGTGATCATCACAAAAACCTCCTGTCGCCGTATGATACTCCTTGGCACATTCTAACAGGAAATCATTCCGTCCGCTACCAGTCAGCTCTCCCCGCCCCAAGGCGCAACCGCGCTTCATGCAAATGGAGTATGCCGCGCAATCAATATATAACGGGAGCAAGTCGTGGAATGCGGCTCAAGACGTGGCTGATCTCCTGGCCCCGCAGGTGGAACGGACCTTACCTATCAGCCCCATCATTGGAAGAGCGCACCGCCCAATGGAAAGATGAATATATCCGGATGGGGTCATCATGAACAGGATGCCTTCCTCGCACGGAGGAAGCCTCATTTGCAGGGAGAGGTTCCAAAATTGCCCATTGTTCATCTGTTGGTCTTTGCTATTTGCTCATG
>APFI01000093.1 GCA_000403945.1 Desulfovibrio sp. Dsv1 | reverse complement strand
TTTCTTTACGTTTACCTGGCAGCCTCAATGATTTGGATCAGATGGTTTGCAAACATACCCTACGCTCTCCAGGAGAATGTTTGAAAACAGCAGGTCAAGTCGATATAAAACTGGAAAGATTATTGAGTGTTTTTGTATCGGCATCGATGCCGCCAAAACCGCTCTGCTCCTGAAACTGAACAGAAAGACCGTGAACAGGTATTTTCTGGTTTTCAGGCGCTTGGGTTATCTCCATCAGGCACCTCGAAAAGAACGGATATTCGGCGTGGTTAAGATTGATGAAAGTTTTTTGGCGCCTCTCGGGTTCGGGACGCCCCCGGCCCTCGAAAAAGGCCGGGACACGCTTAAGCAGCCGGTTTTCGGCACCTATGAGCGTGACGGCGCGGTTTGTGCCGAACCGGTCACGGGCCTTGCCCGGCTAGGACGCTTCAAGCCATCATAAGGGGCGGGGTTTCTCCCGGGAGCATTGTCCATTCTGACGGATGGAGGGGCTGCGGGGGACTGGTGGACGTTGGGCGCGACAGACATTTTCGCATCGACAAATCCAGACACCTTGCGGAAAAAT
>APFI01000092.1 GCA_000403945.1 Desulfovibrio sp. Dsv1 | reverse complement strand
CTGACGGATGGAAGGGCTGCGGGGGACTGGTGGACGTTGGGCGCGACAGGCATTTTCGCATCGACAGATCCAGACACCTTGCGGAAAAACCGGATCATAGCAACGGCATCAAGGCGTTCCGGAGCTTTGCAAAAAACGTCGCCTGGCAAAGTTTAATGGCGTGAAGCAAAATTTTGAACTCCACCTCAAAGAGCGTGAATGGCGCTATAACCAGGCGCTGCCCCAGCTTATCGCCGGGCTCAAACGCTTGGTGGCAAAGAACAAAAAACTGATGGGCTGAGCCTAGATGCAAAGCAGATTAACTTTAAGGAAGTGCATTTTTAAAGTTTGAAGACGCTCGTTCTGGCATGTAACAACGCAAACAAATTGCGATTACACCTTCGTGGCGGGCGGATGTTTTCGCGGCCGCCAGAGCGGGTTAACCTTTAAATTGCTCTGGCGGCGTGTAGCCAGTGCAGGCTGATCGCCGGATGCGTCTCCGCCCCGCCGTACGCTAGGCAGAGCCAGTGGGCGGGGCAGACCAGAACTCGCCAGCGCAGGTTTTGGCCTTGGACGCGCAGCACGCCCGCGCGCCGACCGTTTCGACCGCTATAAATCAGAGCCGGATCTAGCGTCAGGCCCATGCCCAGCGCCTTGAGCGCGGCTTCCTTGACGGTCCAGCGACGTAACGCGTCGCGGGCCGCCATGTCCATTCCGGCCCTCCCGGCAAAGGCCCGCGCCGCCGGGGGAAAATTGTCCAGAGCCTCGGCGTCCAGCCCCAAACCTGTTTCCCATCCTGAGCCCGGATACGGATCGTATCTGGGCTCAGGCTTTCCTTTTTTCCACTTGTGAAAACCGTCCAGCCGACGCCGCAGGGCGCAGAAAGCGGCCCGTCCGCTGTGGCTGAAACCCACGATCCAGCCGGGAAGCAGCGGACGGCCCAATGCGTCTCTGTCCAGGCGGATGCCGGGCCGCGATACATCTTCTTCCAGCATCTGAAGTCCGCGCAGCAGCAGAAGGCGCGCCAGAAGGCGGGAAGCACGCGCGGACAGAGCCGCCCCCTCCGGGACAAAGCGCCGTATATGGCGCAGTTGCTCCGGCGCGAGTCGGGGGAGCAGCGCCGCTTCCCATATCCGGCACAGAGCGCGCAGTTCGGCTTCTGAAACATTGGGCAGGGCCGAACCCAGAATCAATATTTTTTTCTCTGGAGCGTTATACATCAGGCATCTGCCGGAGTTTTTTCGAATAAACACGTGGGGCGCTGCCTATCGTCAGCTTTTCCCTGTGGGCAGCCATTGCTGCAACCAAGCGGCGCGCCTCCCTTTTAAAACCAGAATACTAGGCCCGCCGCCAGCAGCCAGGCCGGATATTTTTTACGCCGCAGTTGCGCGTGCAGGCCGCAGGGATCATCCAGGAAATGGTGCGCGCCGGGCGACAATCGTCTCACCTCCGCGAAGGCCGCATACATGGCAATGTTGATGGGCGCGCCGTCGTTTACGGTCCAGCCCGAGGCGTCCGGGGCGGGGCCCCTAGGCTGCGGCGTCGCAGCCTGAACAAGGCCAGCGGCATGGGGACGGGCCCGGAAATGCGGACAAAGAGGCTCAGTAGGGCCACAGGCCACCAACCAGCCCAGAGAAAAGATAGAATTGGCAATATAGAGGGCGAAGGCCGCGCTGACGACGCTGATGCCCACGCCAAAGACCGCAAAGACGCCCACGCCTTTGGCGAAATCAAATATGGCCTTTGGGAGGAACGCCGGTGACTGTAAACGAGGCGCCGGCCCCGTCATGTTTGCCGTCTTCATGCTCCTTGTCGTCATGAATCAGCGGAGCTGGCAGGCGGCGGAAAGCGTCCGGACGTCGCCCCAAGCCGGATTGACGCCGCGCGCCAGGGGCTGGGGCTGGTCCGGAGCCACCTTGGCCAAGGGATCCGGGGAAAACAGGGGCTGTCCGCCCCCGTCCGAGGGCGTGAGGCCGCATCCTCGTTCAGGGTCGCCAGGCGGCGGTTGAAATAGTCGTCAATCTTGGGTCCCAGACGTCGCAGCAGGCTCCGGGCGGCGGAGGTTTCGTGCCCCGGCGGCAGATCCGCCTGATGTACGCTCTGCCGCCCGGAGGGGATCGAGCGCAGCCGTTCCGGAAAGAGTCCGGCCAAGGCGTAGTCCAGACCGGGATCTCCAGAATCGTCACGTTTGTCGCCCACCACGGTCAGGCCCAGACGGATGAAGCGTGCGGTCTGAAAGCCGGCGGCACCACGCCGTCGCCGTTGAAGGCGTAGCCCGTGACGGCGGTCAGATCCGCGCAGGCATGTTCCGGAGAAATCTCTCCGGCGTTGGCCAGTCCGCTTTTTTTCCCGCGCCAGCTGGGTGGTGGCAGCGGTTCCGCGCCCTGTGGCGTGTCGTCGCGCAGGTTGTCCAGGGGCAGGCCGGTGCTGGACTCCGTGAGCCGGGATGGATGCCTGACCCGCTCGCGGCCCCAAGCCACGGCGTCCAGAACGCCCGTCGAGCGGATGCGCCCGTCCCGGTCCGTATTCCGCAGGGTCAGGGTGCGGGCGTCAAATTCCAGCACGCGCGCAGGGCGGTTCAGCGCCATCCAGACTTTGGGGGCCAGTTGCCCCGGATGCCGCCATTCCTCGTCCGCGCGCAACAGCGCATGATCCGGGCCGCCCATGCGGCGGAAGGAAAAGACGGGACGTCGGAAATGTCAGTCGCGTTCATTGCCGCTCCATATACAAAAAATAAAAGGATATGGACAACACGGGCGCTTTGTCTTCCAAAAGGTATTTCTTCCCGCAAGAAAGGAGCCCACTGCGGGCCGGAAACCGTACATTCGGTACCGCCCCCCTGCCGCAATGGACTCCTGACGCAATCGGAAGGCAAAGGAGCCGGTTTAGAGGCAGACCCTACTGGAATTGGACGAAGTTCTTGAGCATGCCCAGCAATTCGTAGCGCAATTCTTCCTCCTGAAGGGCGAAATAGATATTGGCCGTAAGAAATTCCGCCCAGTCGCCCGCGTCAAAGCGCATGCCCGACATGCGCACGGCCATCATGCCGCAGTCCTGGGTCATGGCCTGCAGGGCGTCGGTGAGCTGGATTTCTCCGCCATGCCCCGGTTCGACCTTTTCCAGATAATCGAAAATCTCCGGCGTGAGCACATAGCGGCCCACAATGGCCATCCGCGAAGGCGCTGCCTCGCGCTTGGGCTTTTCCACCATGTTGCGCACCCGAAAAACGCCGGGAGCCACTTCCTCGCCGTCAATGATGCCGTAGCGGCTGACCTTTTCCCAAGGCACTTCCATGACGCCGATGACCGGCATTTTTTCGGCCATGGCCACTTCAATAAGCTGGCCGATGCCCGGCACGCCGCCGAACATCAAGTCATCGCCCACCATGATCGCAAAGGGATCATCGCGCACCAGTTCGCGTGCGCAGAGCACCGCATGCCCAAGGCCGAGCTGCTTTTTCTGGCGCACGGACATGATATTGACCATTTCGGCCACCTGTCGCACCTCGTTGAGCTTGTCCAGCTTACCTGCGCGTTCCAACACAGCCTCCAACTGGAGGTTGTAGTCAAAATGATCTTCAATGACGCTCTTGTCCCGGTTGGTCACAAAAATCACGTCATGGATTTTAGCGCGCTGCGCCTCCTCCACCACGTACTGGATGACGGGTTTATTATAGATGGGCAGCATTTCCTTGGGAATATTCTTGGTCGCGGGCAATGAACGCGTACCCCAACCAGCCACCGGAATGATCACCTTGCGAATATCCTTCATGCGCGCCTCCGCTCATGTATTAGTATCCGAACAACATCAGCGTTTCCGGAGCGTTGCGGGTTGGCGGAGCAAATCGGCGCTCTGCCGCCGCACGCATTCCATCGGCCGGGGAAAGCCGGCGACGCGTCGTCATGAGGACTTAGACTGTTCCACAACGCGCCGGATATGCCTCAAGTCCATACTCCGCCAAAAGCCCGGCAAGCGCAAGAGAAAAACGCATTTCCGTGACTGGAAGGCGGCCCGCAAGGGCCGTGCCCGTCCGAACGGAGCGAGTTGCGGGCAGCAGCAGCGATGCGGCGCACAAAGCATCATGTCAGAGCATTTCGATATTGCACGGTCGTGTCCAGAAATTTTCGCACTTTTGGCAGCGGCCAGCCGGTGAAGCTTGGGGCCCGTCAGGAACCGGCGCGGACGCTGGCGCGCTGAATGTTACGCACGTAGCGCTTTGCTTGGCGCAAGGCTCCGGCATCCGCTTCCGGCAAGCCGCCGGGCGTTTCTTCCACGCTTTGCCGGACCACATCGGAAACATGCGTCCGCAATTCCTGTTCATCATCCACGATAACGGGAATTCTCCTTTTTGCGCGCTCCTTGATGGCGTCCATCCGCAGCCCTCCCCTGCCGGTCTGGGTGGCTGTCCGGCGATGGCCAAGCCAGACCGGCAGGGGAGGGCTGCTTCCATTTTTTAATGTGCTAAACTTTCTGTATGGGCTCGGTGCGGGCCAGTAATGAACTGCGTAAACTCGGCGTCTTTGTCTCGTCCTCTGGCGTCCGTTCCATCTGGCTTTGGCACGGCCTGGCGTCCATGAAACGGCGTCTAGCAACGCTGGAAAAATCCGCCGAGGAGGTCTCGTACTCTCCGAAGCGCAGGTGTATGCCCTGGAACACAAGAAGCAGGTCGACGAGGCTCACGGTGAAATCGAAACGCATCATCCGGGCTATCCCGGCAGCCAGGACACTGGTGCCATCAAGGACGTGGGACGTATTTATCAGTAGACCTATGTGGACGCTTACTCCAAGTGGGCGACGGCCAAGTCCTACATCACCAAGACGCCCATCACCGGAGCCGACTTGCTCAGCGATCGAGTTTTGCCTTCTTGCACAGGAAATGGGCGTTATCCGTATTATGGCGGACAGGGGCACGGAGGACTACGGCAAGCTCGAGGGACACGATTATAAGCTGCATCCTGGTGTAAACGGCAAGGGCACACCAAGACCACAACGCGCGGCATCCACAGACAAATGGCATCCGCGAACGCTTCTACAAAATCATCCTGCAGGAGTTTTACCAGGTTGCCTTCCGGCGAAAACTCTATAACTCTGGATGAACTGCAAACCGATCTGGAGGCTTGGCCGGAGAGTCAGATACCCCCGGCAAAGCCGTGGGCTTGAGATAGCGTGAACCGCTCAAGGCGGTTTGAAAACACGTAAGCCGCCTAAAGGCGGCACCCTTTAGACCAAGCTTACCTGGTCCATCCGTTTATCTTCCTCTTCCTGATGTCTTGTGGTTTTGGATTGTTTCTTCATCCAGTCCTGCGGCCGAAGCATAAAACCCTCTTGCCCAGAAATTTTCTCCTCCAAAATTTCGTTTTCTGTCATTGCATTGACGGGCTATATATAAGGCACTTTTCCCTTTTATGTACCCGCGCACTGAAAATACAGAATATTTTGGAGGGATGGACATGAGCATATGGACATGCCCGGCAAGCAAATGGCCTTCCGATATCTTGCTTTCCCGGTATCTGGCCAACTTATGCGGAACAGCTCCCAAATTCACTCGTATTTCCCTGAATATTTTTTTCTTCCTGTATTTAGGTATCCATACTGCATGAGAATCGCATACCCATGTTGAATGGTTTAGAAGTTGAATTTCCACTACTGACCTCCTTTCCTGAAACCTTGAACGATTCAAGAATGGAGATCTTTTTCATTGCCCGAAAAGTCAAACTTTGTGAGTCCCCCAGCAAAGTTGGGAGTTACCTATTTTAATTACTGTTGTGCCGGCTGTTGGCGCGGCGCGGCATTGCCGCCCGGCATGTACGTCCGCAGATCGCGCGAGACCTCAAAGGTACGCAATTCACCGGCCGACGCCGTGGCGAAGCTGGAGTCCGGGAAACGCCGGACAATATCCTCCAGCAGGGCCTGAGCGCGATTGGCGTCGCCCAGTTTGCGATAGAGGCGCGCTTCCCGGAAACGCAGACCGGGGTATTCAGGCGAAGTATCCGGCACAAAGGCATTGTAGCGGTTTACCCATTGCAGGGCTTCGGGGATGCGGTTGCCCACTTCGCAGATGTCCATCAGCGCGGCCATGGCCTCCTTGATGCGTTGCGGGTCGGCCTTGTCGGAACGCTCGTCCTGCAGACGGATGAAAAGCTCAACGACCTTGCGGTTCAGCTCATAGGAATCTTTAATGTCTTTGCGGTCTTCCGCGTCACGGGCCAAAAAATACGTGGCGTAGGCTTGCTGGTAGAGCGGAATGTCGTCGCGCGCCGCCAACTGCCGCCACATGGCCAGCGCCGGGCCTGCCAAGTTCAGATTCTGGGCGGAAAGCGCCAGAGCGTAATCCAGAGGCTTGCGCAAGTGGGGCTTCATATTCCAGGTGGAAACCAGTTTGCCCAGATCCAGAATCTTGTCCCAAGCCCCGGCCTGAAGATAGCGATTGAAAAATTCCGTGAACGCCGCTTCCCCATACTGCGGGTCCATGGGAGATTTCAAAAATTCTCCCAGCAGTTCAAAAGCCTTCTTCTCGTTGCCGCGCTCCAACCAGCCCTGCGCTAGGGCATAGCGCAGGCGCGGGTCCGGTTCGCCGTAGCGCTCACGCACCAAGGGAAACCCGTTCCACAAGATCAGAATACGGCCGTAATTCTGCTCGGCCAGGGAATTGGCCAATTCTTTCTGAAAGGCCTGCCAGATGATTTCACGGGCATGCGACACGCCGGGGTGTTCGGGGTAGTTGTCGATAAAGTCCGCCGCCTTGCCCATGGCCTCGGTGTACTGCTTGTCCCAGAACAGCCACATGGCCTGTTTGAGCCGGGCCAAGACCGCGTCCGGGGCCGTTTTGGAAGATGCGGCCAGTTCGCTGTAGGTCTGCCACAGCGGCGGATCCCCGCCTTTAGCAAAGACTTGGCTCAGTTGCTCATAGGTGATGGGCGAGTCGTAAATGCCCTTTTCCGCAAGGCGCAGCCTGGCTGTGGACGCTAGGGGCGAATCCGCAAAACGGCGCGCCAGCTCACGGTAAATGAAATCAGCGGCGGCGTTCTTGCCCCTGCGCAGATAGGTATCGCCAATCTTGAGCAGAATCACGTCGTTGCCCTGACGGCCCGGCTCCAGGTTGACATAGAGCCAGTAGAGATCCAGCACTGTGTCCGTCCTTTGCAGAGCTTCATCGTTGCCCGCCTGCAACAGCAAAAAGGAAGGCTCATCAATATAATAACGCGGCCAGCGCTTGCTGATGAAGTCCAGAATAATCTGGGCCTTGTCGTGCTTTTTCTGATTGAAAAGCGCCCGGGCCAGCCCCACAGACGCGGTCTGGAGGTAGGAAGACTCGGGATATTTGTCCAGCACGATGGAAAAGGACTGCTCCGCCTCGGCATTGAGTCCGCGCTTGAGCTGTCCCCTGCCCAGCGTGGTAAAGCCCTGCGCCACGCCGGGGTAATCGGGATAACGCCGGAGCAGGGCCACGATATAGCCGCCCGCGTCCACCAGATTGCCCACATTGGCGTTGGCAAGACCCAGGCGCAACAGAGCGTCGGGCACGCGGGGCGAACGCAGATTGGCGTTCATGGCCTCGTTAGTGGAGGAAACAATGGCCTCATAGCCCGCCAGAGGATTGTCCGCATAGCGCGCCCAGAGGCAGTCGCTGATGTAATAGAGCACCTTTTCCCGCATCTCTGGCGTGATGTCGGCCAGAGCGCGGATTTTCTCCAGTTGCGGCAGGGCTTCGTCAAATTTGCTTTCGCCGATCAGGCGTTCGGCCTCGGCCAGCATCCTGTCCGGCTCCGGCGGCTTGGATACGGGATTGCCCTGTTCGTCCACGTAAATGACTTCGCGAGGCTTTTCCGCAGGCGTTTCCTTTTTCTCGGCATGCGTTTCGCCCACAGGCAGGCCCACCGGCCTTGTGTTCACCGTGCCGGTAGTCTTTGGCCCCGTATCCCGCGCCTGCGGCGCGGCATCCTGTACCGCGGCGGAAGGCGCGGACGCGCCCGGATCTTCCCCGACGGATTTTTCTTCGGACGCGGGAACCACATCCGAAGGAGCAGCCTGTTCCGGGGCGGCGCCTGACGCAGTCCGGGACGTTGCGGTGTCGGCATCTCCGGCTGATTCCGTTTTGCCGCCGACGCCCCCGGGCCGGACTTCAGCCAAAGTTTCCCCCGACGCGACGCTTTTCCCGCCGATTGCTGGCAGCATAGCCGTGGAAAGCCCACCGGCTTCCGGCCAGTCTTCCGGGCCGCCGGCATTAACCTTGCCGCGCAAATCCTGACGGGAAAGCATCACCCCCCTGTTGCCCAATTCTTTGGGACCGCCGTTTTCCGGAACAGAGGCGGCAAAAGCCGACGAAGACCAGAAACCGGCTTCGGCAGAGTGCGGCACGAAGTCGGGCACGGCGCGCTCTTCATGGGAAATGGGAACACCGGGCCGCAGATCAGCCAGTTCCGCCAGACGGGAATACGGCACAGCTCGCAGACCGCTCAACTGGCGGCGCAAAAGATCAGCCGGAAGTTGCCCATCCGCAAAAGGCGGCATGCCTTCGTCCGCCCTGTTCCGGGATGCCCGCGTGCCGACCGGGGACGGCAACGGCCCCGCGACGACGGGTGCCGCAGCGACTTCGCCTCCGAGAGCGGCAAAAAATTCCAGGGCCACCCTGTCGGGCGCGGGACGGGTCAGCGTGTAATTGACGACACGGGGAGAAAGACGAATGCGCAGCCGCCCGCCGTCCGTGCTGCCGTCCAGAGCCAGAGCGCGCAAAAGAGCGTCGGGAGCGGGCGCATCCCCGGCCTGCCGCAAGGAAACGGCCGAGCTGTTCAACACCATTTCCAGATCTGTGGCGCTGACGCGCGCCACACTGCGGGCCTGGCCGGGGCTGTCCAGCACCAGGATCAACCGCCCGGCATTTGTGCCGGGCACCCATTGCCAGAGCATGGCCCGCGCATGCTCTGGGCGGCACAGGAACACGGCCAACAACAGACAGAGCCACGGCAACAACCGGCGCAGTGCGCCCTTCACAACGACGCTATGAGACCGGAACATGCCGGCGGCCAAGCTTCTGTTCACTGACGTATGACAACAAAACATGACGGATCAGACATCCGTTTTGTTTTATGCAAAAAATATGCCCCAAAAGACAGAGAAAGGGTTCTGCATCAGGAATTGCGCTTTTTGAGTTTCTCAATGAGGGTGGTGCGCTTGATGCCCAGATATTCCGCAGCCTGGTTTTTCACGCCCCCGGCCCGGTTCAAAGCCTCGTCGATCAGGCGGCTTTCCACGGCGTCCAGAAAATCCTTGAGATTCAGACTGTGGGCCTTCAGCACGGCCAGATCCGGCCAAGCAAAAGCGCCGGATTGCGACGCGTCGTGCCGGGTTTGCGTGGGGGCCGGCGCGACTGACACAGATTGCGCGGGTGGCGTCTCGGCCTCTGGCGCGCCCTGTTCCTCCACTTCGGGCAAAGCCGAAATGTCGCCCACCTGATCCAGAATCTTGCGCGGCAGGTCCGACGGCTGGACCACCGCGCCGTCCACCAGAATGCTCAGGCGCTCCATGAAATTTTCCAGCTCGCGAACATTGCCGGACCAGGTGTAGGCGGCCAGAACACGACGGGTGTCCGGGGCCAACCCCAGAGGCGGACGGGCTTTCTTGCGGCAGAAGTGGTCCAGAAAATGCCGGGCCAGCAGAAGCACGTCGCCACCGCGTTCGCGCAGGGGGGGTAAATGCAGGGGAATCACGTTCAGGCGGTAATACAAATCTTCGCGGAAGTGCCCGGCTTCCACCTCGGCTTCCAAGTCGCGGTTGGTGGCCGCCACAATGCGCACATCCACCTTTTTGCATCCGCTGCCACCCACGCGCTCGATTTCCTTCTCCTGCAGCACGCGCAGGATCTTAACCTGAAGGCTCAGCTCCATTTCGCCGATTTCATCCAGAAAAATGGTGCCGCCGTCAGCCAGTTCAAAACGGCCCGGTCTGGAACGGATGGCATGGGTAAAGGCACCCTTTTCGTGACCGAAAAGTTCGCTTTCCAACAGTTCCTTGGGGATAGCCCCGCAGTTGATGGGCACAAAGGGTTTGTCGGCGCGACGGCTGTTGGCGTGCAGGGCGCGCACCAGCAACTCCTTGCCTGTTCCGGATTCGCCAGTTACAAGCACAGTGCTGTCAGTGGGGGCCACCTTGCCGAGAATTCTGAAAACGTCGGCCAGCGTGGTGCTTTGGCCGATAATGCCACTTGTATTTAGCGCCATGTACCTTCCCCGCTTACAGCGGCTCTTCAGGTGTCAATACACTGACGCGTGTTGAATTGCCAGTAAAAAACAGGGGGACAGCAATTTTTGTTGCACCCCCAAAATTTTTCTACTTGCCGCCCATGATGAGCCTACCCCTCCCCCAGCCCCGCTCGCTGTAACGGGCCGTCCTGTCCACCCTGTCCGGTGAATGAACTGCGCCCCGAATTGCTCCGTCTGCTGGAACACGGCGACAGCCTTGTGCACGTTCAGGAATCCTTTGATTCAAGCCGGTTATGGCGTTTTGGTTCACACGGTCGCCCCATAGCGCCCCGGTGATGTCCACCACGCGGCGCACAGAAACGCCCGCTAGGAACATCTCTCTCTCTGCCAAGGCTTCTTCCACTCCTGCCCTGGTCTGCAAGTTCCGCCCGTAATGCCTGGCGGCGGAACGCTTCATCGGAACAGCCTTAAACGGGCGGGCATACGCGAGCACGCATACCCGCTCGTGGAAGCGGACAGCGTACCCGCCGGTCTGGACGCACTGTTACAGTTTCCCGCATCCCCGCACGACCCTTGGCGGCCCCCCTCCAGCCTCAAAACCCTCTGCAGCGGGAACAGCGTCTTGACGCTCCACATCCAGGCGAGACGGGGCTAATTCAGCGAGGTCAGCGCAGATCGGCTGCAAAGGCGTATAACAGACGCACGGTCTCCACAGTCAAATTTTCACAGAGATGCGGGAATCGCTTTTCTGAAGCCGCCGAAACGCTGCCGGAAGGCGGCATACCGGCCGCAGAGGGCGCAGATTTCCTTGTCCGCCCAGCCGAGGGACGCGGCGCGAATCCCGATAACGAGCAGTCCGCCTTCCAGCAGGCCGCACTGGCAGCCCATACGCCCGGCTCCGTTCATGCCGATGGCCGCGTGGTCCAGCTGCGGGTCTAACGGCTGATTGAACAGCCTGCTCATGCAGTACAGCGTGATGCGCACAGTTAATGTCCCTGTCCCAGTAACTGGTATGCACCAGTTCCGCGATTTCCCGCTGCGCGTCCATAACGACCTCACAATCCCAGCAAGCGCCGCCAGCGCGGCAGGGCCGGATCCAGATCCAGATAGTCGGGCGGCAGGTTGAGCGGGGCGGCCGTGGCCAGAGCCCGATGCATATCCTCCAGATTGCCGGTGCGCGGCAGTTCCGGAACATCCTGCAAGGGGCAGAGGTCAAAGTCGTCGATGGGCAGCATGACCATGACCGGCAGGCCTTTGAGCGCCGCCTCTAGGGCCGCTGTGGTGGAGTTGGAGGCCCAGACCAGCACGCCGGGCCGCAGTTCCCCGGCGATGGGCCCGTCTGCCAGGCGGACGCCGGTCATGCGGCGGCCCAGGAGGGCGCGCAGACGATCGGCCACCGGCAGATAGGGGTGGGCTTTGACCGTCAGTTCCCAGCCTTCCAGCAGCCTGGCGTGCACGGCGCGTGCCAGCAGAGCCAGATGGGCTTCGATTTCGTCGCTGAAAAAGCTGGTCAGGACCAGCAGGCGTTTGGCGGCCGTGGGGGACGGGCTTTCGGTTTGCGCCGGGGCGTCGGCCAGATAAAGGTAACGCAAGGCTTCCACTTCGCCCAGGCGTTCGGGCGGCATACCCGCCTTCAACCACTGTCGGCATGCGGAGCGACCGTTGCCCCGGACGACGTCAGGCTGGAAAAGCGCGCAATCCGGCGCGCTGAAGGTGCGCGGGTCGTCAAAATAACGAAAATCCGTGGGACGGATGGTGGAATGCTGCGCGCCGAATACCGGTCCGCCTTCCGGGCCGTGGGCCTCGTGCACGGCCTGGGTCAGCATGCGCTCCCAAGGGCAGTTCTCCAGCGGGAAAAGCGTCCAGCGCTGCGGCCCGGCGCAACACGTGTACCGCCGAAAAGCGCGCTCCTGCAGGCCGCGCTCCAAGCCGCGCCAGCCCCGGAAGGATTCGGCCCAGTCAGCCTTGGCATAATCCCAGAAATTGAGCCGGGAACCAGCAAAATGAAACGCCGGGCGTACATGCTTCTCCAGACGCAGACTGCTCCAGCAAAGACGTAGATGCCGCCAGAGGGCCGCCCAGAGATCGCGATGGTGCAGGAATTCTTCCAGATAGTGAAAAGAAAGGCCATCCCGGCCTTCTTCGCGGAAGCGGTCGCGCAGCTTGCGGCACTGGGCAAAACTGAGCTGGGGCGAGGGGAAACGGATGAACAGCCAACGCACGAACTGCCCGCCCTCACGCCGCGTCTGCTCGTCCAGGACGTCGTGCAGCGTTTCCCAGTAACGGGAGCGGAAACGGCCTTCGCTGGCGGCATGCATGTCCACGTTGGGGAAATAGGTGGCAATGGTGGCGGCCCGTTGCCCTGTGGCGGGCTCGGCCAAGCTGTCCGCCCCCTTGCGGATGCCGGGCAGTTTGCGCCTGACGGTCCACCACCAGTGCGCATAACGGACCGCCGCGCGCAGGGGCGCGGGGCAGGCGTTGTACATCCGCCGCAGCGGGCTTTGCGCGCGCCTGAGGCGCAGCCCCGGATCATGGAATTCCACAAACAGGCGACCCGAAACGGTGCAGAAATCCGCCAGAGTGTGTCGTAGGACTCCGTCGCCGCCGCAGAGACGCAGGGCCGTGAAGTCCTGCTCATCCATAAGGCGTTCCAGGGCGCGCAATTTATAGATAGTGTAAAGGTTGGGCGTCATCTTGGGGTGGCGTTCGTAGAGCAGGGAACACCACCACATGGACAGGCTTGCCCCGGCCTTGAGCCTAGCCTGTACTTCCTTGCGGCCCACAGGCATGCGGCCCAGATCATAGGCCCAAGCCATGTGTTCGGCGCGGATGCCCACAAGATCTGCATACAGGCGTTCAGGCAAGGAAATCCGGTTTTCCGGCACCTCCCAAGCGTTCCAGTGGGCGATGACCTGTTCCGGCGAGGGGACAGACGGATCCCGGAACGGCTCCACCAGCAGCACAAGTTCCTTCATCGCCTGGCATCCGCCAGCGCGGCCTTGATAGCCGGGCCGTAGGGCGGCTGCAGCACGCCCGCCTCGGTGACAATGCCGCTGATCAACGCCGCCGGGGTCACGTCAAAAGCGAAATTGTACACTGACACATCCGTTTTGATTGCGACGCTCTGGAGCTGCATCTGCTGGATCAGCGCCTGCTGCCCGAAGAAGAGGCGGATTTTGTCTGCCGCGCGCCCGGCGAGGTGATTACGGCTCTGCAAACCATGGTGGTGCGCGGCGCGCCCGCCATCGGCGTCACCGCCGCCTGGGGCTGTGTCCTGGCCGTCGCTGTAGCCGATGAAAGCGAGGGCTGGCAAGAGCGTCTGGCCGTCGCGCTGGAGGACATCGCACGGGCTAGGCCCACAGCCGTCAATCTGCGCTGGGCTGTGGATTGCCTGCGCGCCCGCTGGCACACCGCCGGTGAACTGAGCCGCCCCGCCCTGCTGGAGCTTTTTCTGCGCGAGGCCCAGGCCATGCAGGACGAGGATGTGGCCGTCTGCAAGGCTCTGGGGCGTTTCGGCGCGGATTGTCTGGAGGACGGGGACACGGTGCTCACCCACTGCAATGCCGGGGCTCTGGCCACAGCGGGCTATGGCACGGCTTTGGGTGTGATTCGCGCGGCGGTGGAGCGGGGCAAGCGCATCCGGGTCATTGCCGACGAAACCCGACCCTTTTTGCAGGGCGCGCGCCTCACGGCCTGGGAACTGCAACGAGACGGCATTCCGGTCAGTGTGGCCTGCGACAACGCCTGCGCGTTGCTGATGCAGAAAGGCCTTGTCCAGCGCGTGGTGGTGGGCGCGGACCGCATCGCGGCCAACGGCGACGCGGCCAACAAGATTGGCACCTTCGGTGTGGCCCTGCTGGCGCGGCATTTCGGTATTCCCTTCTATGTGGCCGCGCCGCTTTCGACCATTGACCCGCAAACCGCCGACGGCGCGTCCATTCCCGTTGAGGAGCGTCCCGCCGGTGAGGTGACCCATATCGGCGGGCGGCGCGTGACGCCTGTGGATGTGTCAGTGTACAATTTCGCTTTTGACGTGACCCCGGCGGCGTTGATCAGCGGCATTG
>APFI01000091.1 GCA_000403945.1 Desulfovibrio sp. Dsv1 | reverse complement strand
GGGGGGGGTACACTCCCGCATGCAGTGCCAGCTTGCGAAGGGCATGCTGTTCACGGGCTGCGCTTCGGCCAAGGAAGCCGGACCGCATTCTGCCAAAAAAATGAAAGCGGCGGCATCATGACGATGCCGCCGCTTTGTCCACTGAAAAGCCGGATATTACTTGTTCAGGCAGGCCTTGACGGCGTTAATCAGGCGGTCGATGGGTTCTTCGCGCGCGCCCTCGCCCATGACGCCCACGCGGATGACCTTGCCGGCCAGATCGCCGAGGCCTCCAGCCACTTCGATCTTGTGCTCCTTGCGCAGGCAGGCGCGCAGGGCGTTGGCGTCCACACCTGCGGGCGGCAGGTACAGGTTGATCTGCGGGGCGCCGCCTTCCCTGACGAAGGGGGTGAAGCCCAGTTTGGCCAGACTGTCGTTCAGACGCTGATGCATGGCCGTGTGGCGGGCGAAGGCGGTGTCCAGCCCTTCGGTCAGCAGGTTATCCAAGGCCTGATGCAGGGCATAGTACATGTTGATGGGCGCGGTGTGATGGTATACGCGCGGCGAACCTTCCCAGTACTTGCGGATCAGGGAGACGTCCATGTTCCAGTTGGGCACCTTGGTTTTGCGCTTGGCAATGGCCTCCATGGCCGCGTCGGAGAAGGACGCGGGAGCCAGCCCCGGAGGCACGGAGAGGCACTTCTGCGAGCCGCTGTAAAAGGCGTCGATGCCCCATTCGTCCACGCGCATGTCCACGCCGCCAAGACCGGCCACGCTGTCCACCAGATAAAGGGTGTCGCTGTTTTTGACCAGCTCGCCGATGGCGGCGATGGGGTTGTTGATGCCGGTGGAGGTTTCAGCGTGCACGGCGGCCAGAATCTTGTAATGTTTTTTGTCCAGCATGGCCTTGACGGCGGCGGGATCAATAGGCTGACCCCAGGGGCATTCCGCCACATCCACCTGCGCGCCCAGCCGACTGGCCACTTCCACCATGCGCGAACAGAACACGCCGTTGTTGACTATCAGCACGTCGTCGCCGCGTTCCACCAAGTTGACAAAGGTGGCTTCCATGCCGGCGGAGCCCGTGCCGGAAATGGGGAACGTCACGGCATTCTTGGTTTTGCACACGGCGCGCAGCTGTTCCTGCATGGCGTCCATGACTTTGATGCAGTCGGGATCAAGATGCCCCAGCGTCGGAATGCTCATGGCCTTGAGCACATTGAGGGCGACGGGGCTGGGGCCGGGAGCCATCAGCAGGACATGATCCAATTCTCCGAAAACAGTGGTCATTTTAAGCTCCTGGTTTATGTGTACGGTGCGTTGGATACTCATGATTCTATCCAAAACTGCAACAATGTTCATAAATGTAAAGCGATATCATTAATCAAAATGTATAAAACCTATCGAATGCGTAAAAGAGATGTACAGCAGGCATCTCAAACGAAAGAGTCGCTACCAGTACCAGCAGTGCGTATCCGGAAGTACGCTTGACGTTCCACCAATGGACTGCTTTGTTGCAATACTGTAGTGTAGGACATTTCTTCTATGCGGCGTTGTTATGTCTTGCTGATATTTATTGATTGAATACACAATCTGGAATATCAGGTCCGCAACACCTATGATTTTTTTCACAAACGTTTCTCGAATACTTTAATATAATTTATATTATACGTCAAAACTGAACAACTGTCCAGCGGGAGGAAAACGCAACGCCGCGTCCATTAAAACGGGACAGCCGACATTGGCGCAACGCCCGTCCCGCGACGTTCTATTTCCGAATTTCCCTGCCCGGATGCAGCCAGGGAACCTGCTGGGGGGCCAGCGGCGCGCCCGCTGTTTTTTCACGCACCAGTTGCTGGAAGTCGGCAAGCTCAAAGCGGGCCGCGCCCACCACCGGCGGAGCGGAAACCTCCGCAGCCGCCGGCGCGTGCAGACGGGGATCGGCAGAGGACCCCTCTCTGGCCAGAAATCCGCTCCGGACGTCCTGTGACTGGGCCGGGCCCGTCACGTCTTCCCGTCTGTGCGGAACACCGGGAAACGGAATTTTTTCTTCGGCAAAAGGCGCATGCAGGACCTCAGGCGGCTGTGCGTAAAAGCGCGCCCGCACTTCGCGTCTGTCGCCCCGGCCCCAGAGTTCCAAGAACAGAACGCCCGCCGGGGGAATATAGTTGGGCGGGTAACCCTTGGCCCGCCAGTTGACGCCCAGCAGAGCCCCCAGATGGGCGACATTGGTGTCGTGCCCCACGAAGACTACCAGCGAGGCCGCGTTGAGGCGCTGGTCATAGTGCGTGCCCGTGAGAGCGGCAGACATTTCCGTGAGCAGGGAAGAACCGCGCGCCCAAGCCACCAGCGGGGCGCGGTTGACCACATTGAAGACGCGGCTGTGCACGGACAGCATCTGGTTCAGGGTTGCGCCGTCCACCTGCCCCCAACCGGCGGGGCTGCCGGGCCATTGTCCGTATTCCAGCAGAAAGATCTCCGCCAGGCTGGAAGCGATGCCCAGACCGCCCGTAAGGTCCACACTGCGGCCTTCCGGCGAAACGCTCACGGAAGGGGGGATATCTGAAAGGCGGCACCGCAGCGGCAGGTCGAAACGACTGCACAAGTCCGGTGAAGGCGGCGCGATCAACTGGTCAATGAGGGCCAGCGGGCCGGCGAGATCCTCTTGAAGACGGGCCAGATCGCCGCCAGCCATGCCCAGAACATTCATGGCCGCAGCTGCGGGATCAAAAGCGTACAGGCCAGCCTTGACCGGGTGAAAGAGAGGATCGGGTTTGGCGTCGGCCGCAGCGTAGCCCTGGGTGCAGTCCGGGGCCAAGCCATTCAGCAGGGCCCGTGCCGTAGCCCTGGCACGCTGGTCAGTGTCCGCGCGCACGAAAATCGCGCCCGGCGGAGGGCAGGCCGCGTCCGGCAGCAGACCGTAATTGAGCAGCACACCACGCAGATCCGTCCACATGGCGCCGACCAGCCGGGCGCCGCGCGGCGTCAGATGGCCGCATTCCACCGGCCAGTGCGGCCAGGGGCGCTCGCTCCAGAGAGAAAGTGTTTCCAGTTCCTGCGTGGGCGAACGTACCCCGTGCCGGGAAAGGGCCACTATCTTGAGCAGCCGGGCACCGTCGTCCGCAACGGCGCTGCCGGCCGGGGAAGCCATGAAGACGGCGCAGACCAGGCTGAAAAAAAATAGATACAGGGTGCGCATGATATCTCTCCTCAGTGCTGCCGAAACAGCATAGCCGTAAAGCATGCCGACGGCAACGGCACTAGGAAACCCCCTTGTTTTTTTGACTTTCGTCTGCGTCACCAATGCGCCGGCAGGTACAGCAGGATGCCTTGAAGGAGGCCGGTGCTGACGCGGCAATAGCGGATTTATGCGGTGGTGAAGCTGCTGCAAAAGGGGCTGGCAGGCTGGCAGGGATTCACGGACATGGAGGGGGAAGAGATTCCCTTTTCCACCGAAAAGGTCAAGGAACTCTGCGAATGCGATCCTGATTTCATGGCCGGGCTGGCGACCAGAATTCAGCATGTGGCCCGCATGGGCGAACTGATTGAATGGCGGGGCTGCCCGAGGGAGGTTCGTTGCGATAACGGCCCTGAATATGTGAGTGGCATTTTTCAGTCCCGGGCTGAAAAGGGAGGAATTCGCATCCGGTACATTCAGCCGGTGAAACCGCGGCAAAACGGCTATGCCGAACGCTATAACCGAACTGTGCGTTATGACTGGCTGAATCAGTATCTTCTTGAGTCGTTGGAGGAAATACGGGAATTTGCCACAGCCTGGCTCTGGACCTGTAACAATGAACGTCCCAACATGGGGATCGGTGGCATCACCCCGGCCATGAAACTGAAACGGGCGGCATGGGCTCTGCTTTTGAATCCTGCCACAAATGGGGAGATTACAACTTTCCTTCCAAGGGGTGTCCTCGTTCTCGTGCCGTGTGCGTGTTGACTATGCAGGCATCTTCCTTTTCACCACCAGCGTACAACCAAGGGCCGCGGCAACTTTCCACAGCGTATGGAAGCTAGGGTTGCCTTTCTCGGAAAGGGATTGGTACAGGCTTTCCCTTGGGATACCCGTATCTTGAGCCAATTTTGACATGCCCTTTGCACGGGCGACAGTATTTAACGCCCGCAGAAAGGCATGCGGGTCATCTTCGCTGACAACTTCTTCAAGATATCCGCGCACGTCATCATCTGTGTGCAGATAATCAGCCGCATCAAACTTGGAAACCTCAAGCAGTTCCTTATTCATCGATTTGCCTCCATATTTCATTGGCAAGGCTTATGTCGGCCTGCTGAGAAAACTTCCCGCCGCCACACAGAAGGACATAAATCGTGCTTCCTTTTTGCGCGTAGTACAGGCGGTATCCTGGGCCGTAGTCAATGCGCATCTCCCAAATAGGACCGCCGACATTTTTGTGATCGCCGAAATTTCCCTGCTCCGCCCGCTCAATTCTGCGCACAATTTTTATCCGTGCCTTGCCATCGCGCAACGATGTCAGCCAGCGGTCAAAAAGCTTTGTCTTCAACATCGTGTTCATGGGAGGTTTGTAATATATATTACACAATGTCAAGCCTTTTCACGTTGCCCCCCCATTGAAAAAAGCCCCCGCTGGGGCATGGTCGGGAAAGTGTGATTTTGTTGTTGCGCCAAAGGGCAACTCAAGATAGGCTGGGTGGGAAAATAACGCACTAAGCAAGCGGCTTGGTCAGGCTCTGGCAAAAAGGGAGGTGTGATGCCTATGAAAAAAGTCCTACTTGCATTTTTTGTCGCTCTAATCCTAGCTGGTTGCGCATCAGCACAGAAGCATCGTGATGATGTCAGAGATGACAGCGGTCAAAAGTTATCAGCTGCCGCCGTTCAACGCGAAATTCGCGTTGGTATGTCTGGCGCAGAGGTTGTTTCTGCTTTGGGGGCACCCAATATGGTAACCACTGATGCACAAAGGCGTGAAACATGGGTTTACGATAAAATTGCAACAGAAAGAGCTGTATCCTCTTCTTCCGGCGGACTTTGGCTCATTTTGGGGGGCGTAGGAGGAGCCTCCGGTGCGTCTTCGACATCGCAGCGCACCCTCACAGTTATCATTAAGTTCGACAATGACGACAAGGTGCGGGATTATTCATATCGACAGTCCAGCTTCTAGGTGAATGTCATGCGCAAGATTCTTATTTTTTGTCTTGTTCTGTCGCTACTCATGGGCTGCGTACAAAAAATACCGAAAAATGCCCTCAGTCTTCCACAGGAATCTCTGGCAAACCGCCAGATGCAGACGCGTATTTTTGATACAATCAACTATAAAGCGATGCTTAATGCTGCGTCAAGCGTTATGCAGGATCTAGGATATACGTTGGAAGAGGCGGAATACTCCCTTGGCGTTATTACTGCATCAAAACGCAGAGATGCCACAAGTGGCGGTCAGATAGCCGGAGCAATATTGCTGGCAGCTTTAACTGGTGTAGCCACGCATGTGGACAAAGAGCAACTTATACGTGTTTCCATGGTCATGCGCAGTCTGGAACCTTCACCTGCGGAAGCTTCTGAATCTATAAAAAATGCACCACACGATCCCGCCACAAAAACAAAGGCAAACTCCAAAAAAATACATAAAGAAACCGCCACGCCCAAGGTGGAAGAAGCAAAACGATCCACTGTGCGCGTGACCTTCCAACGTGTAGTTATTAATACTGCTGGACAGGCCACTTTGGCAGAACAAGTTAATGATCCAGAAGTATATAAAATTTTTTTTGACAAGCTTTCACAAGCGGTCTTCCTGGAGGCGCATCAAATATGAATACCCTGTCACGCGTTCTTATTTTTATTCTTCTGGTCAGTTTGCCAGGCTGCGCAGTCCCCGCGCACCGAGGTGTTCTTGACAGCGGTGGCGAATCGCAACTTCAGTTACGGCAGATGCAAACACGTTATTTCGACACTGCCGACAAGAAAAAAACAATGGAAAGCGTTATGGCAACGCTCCAAGATCTCGGCTTTGTCATTGATAAGGCATCTTTTGATTTAGGTAGTGTCAGTGCAACAAAGCTGTCTTCGTACAGTTTGCGTATGACTGTGAGTGTTATCCCCCGCAGTGAATCCAGAATTACAGTTAGGGCTAATGCTCAATATAATATCCAAGCGGTTGATATTCCTGATTTTTATCAACAATTCTTTGATGCCTTATCTAAGAGCATGTTCTTACAGGCACATTTGGAGGAATAGATTAACCAAAAACTGGCAAACATTGACGGCTATGGCCCCATCTTAAAGTCCGTTCGCAAAAAGTTGAACTTTTTCGGGCGGGCTTTTTGTGTCCGAAGATCGTTCCCCTTGCGACATTGTTGGTTTGCTGGTAGTTGGGGAAATGCGCAAAATCCTCACTTGCACTTGTGCTGTCCGCTGTTCCGGCCTTGGCCTTTGCCACGGATGCTTGAGCGTCAAGTCTACATTGGTCCTGTCCGTCAGGCTGTGAAATCCCGCCGGCTAATGCAAACTTGTTGTTACACCGGTCGGGCGCCAGCCCTGCTGCCGCAGATGGAATCAAAGGTGATGTTCAGCGCAGAATAACCGGAAGGACGTTGGCGACCGCACGCTTGAGGACGGATCTTGAAGAAATGGATCCGGTCGAGCTTGAAAAATTCACGGAAAGAAGCTAAGCTGGTTACTTAACAAACGTATTTTTCAGGTGAGAAACAGTGTTCAGCGGCCCCGGACAGATCAAGCGCACCAGTGCGACGGTCTTACTGATCGGCGGCGTTTTTCTTGCCCGCGGTCTGATTCTGCTGCGTCAGGCCAGTTCGCAGAACGGGCGGGAAAACGCGCTCCATCTCTATGACACCGTCAATCAATTACGGACGCTGTCGCAACGCCAGATCGCGCTGGACTTTCAGACTCTGCGCGGCGTGGCCATCAGCCTCGGTCATGCGCCGGGAAATGAAATCCTTCCCGTCCTGAAAGAAGACCATAACGCCTTTTTGCGTATGGGGTTGGCCGGGCGCGATGGTCGGCCGGGGCTCGTGGAGATCGGCGGGGAGCTGCGCCGGGTCGTTGATCTGTCCGGCGAACATTTTTTTCAGGAAGCCATTGCGGGCAGGGCTGCGCTTTCCGAGGTGCGCAACAGTCCGTTCTGCCCCGGTGCCGTGGTGTACTGCGCGGCACCCGTCTACGACCGGGGCGGCGGAATCAGCGCTCATTGGCGGGTGCGCGGCGCCTGTGTCCGCGCTCCACATCCGACGGGGCCGTTGCCACAGGCCGGGAAGGGGATGTTTTCATCTCGGGCTCTTGGAAAGCGCCACGCGGGAACGGGTGCCGGAAAATCTGCGGAAGAACCGGCGCGGCGTGTCTTTCTACACCTCGGGCGGCGTGAAGCATTGCGCCGCCTACGAGCCTCTGGGCGTCAACAACTGGTTTCTGTTCCGCAGCCGACCACCTCTGGCCGCGCCGCCACATCCGCGCCGCAGGCCGGGCGGGTCGCAAACGCCGACAGGTAAAAAGCAATGCCCATAGCCATTCCGCGCTTTGACGCCGGGGATGCCGTTATTGTCCCGGACGTGCGCATCAGCGACGCGTCCGCGTTGGAGATTCGTCCAGCCCGTGTGGGGGACGTGCACGGCATGTCGGCCCTGATCAACCAGTACGCCTCTTCCAACGTCATGCTGGCGCGGGGGCCGCAGTATCTGTACCAGCATATTCAGGACTATATGGTGATTACGGCCCCGGCGGCGGACAGCGGGCGGGAAACCGTGGTGGCATGCGGATCCCTGCACGTACTCTGGGAGGATCTGGCGGAGATCCGCTCCATTGCCGTGCATCAGGCATGCCAGGGACAGGGCCTGGGCAGACGGATGGTGGGGGCCCTAGTGGAGCGCTGCCGCCGTCTGGGCATCGCCAGGGTTTTTGTGTTCACCCTAGCCGAATCTTTTTTCAACCATTGCGGTTTTAGGGAATTTCAGCGGGAAAGCCTGCCCCCCGTCGTTTGGGTGGAGTGCAGCAAGTGCCCGAAGTTTTACCGCTGTGACGAAATCGGCATGATCCGCATGCTTTGACCGACCCGCGCCCAACGCGCGGAAACGCTTGCGCGGCATGCCGCCGGAGAAGCTTTGCCCCCGCTTTCGTTTTTCACTTTTTCCCGCGCCCGCACGGGCCGGAGCAGCGCATGAACAGACTGGAACGCAGGGATTTTCTGAAAGAAATCGATTTCACCCCGGAAGATCTGACCTATCTTCTGGATTTGGCGGCCCAACTCAAAGCGGCCAAAAAAACGCGGCGGGAGCCCAAGTTCATGAAGGACAAGAATATTGTGATCCTTTTTGAAAAGGATTCCACGCGCACCCGTTGTTCCTTTGAGGTAGCCGCCCATGACCAAGGCGCGCGCGTCACCTATCTGGGCCCGTCCGGCTCGCAGATGGGCAAAAAGGAGTCCATGGCTGATACGGCCCGCGTGCTGTCCCGCTTTTTTGACGGCATCGAGTACCGGGGCTATGAGCAGGCCCGCGTGGAAGCCCTGGCCGAGTTCTCTTCCGTGCCGGTCTGGAACGGGCTGACCAATGAATGGCATCCCACCCAGCTTCTGGCCGACATGCTGACCATGCGCGAATGCTGTCCCAAGCCTCTGAACCGGCAGTGTCTGGCCTATCTGGGCGACGCCCGTTACAATATGGGCAATTCCTTGATGATCGGTTCGGCCATGCTGGGCGTGGACTTCCGTTCCGTGGCCCCCAGGGCACTCTGGACTTCGGACGAGGTCTTTGAAATGGCGCGGCATATCGCCCAAGGCAGCGGGGCCGAGATCACGCGCACCGAAAGCGTGGAAGAGGGCGTCAAGAGTTGCGATTTCATTTACACCGACGTCTGGGTTTCCATGGGCGAGCCGGACGCGGTCTGGAAAGAGCGTATCGAACTGCTCACCCCCTACCAGGTGAACATGACCGTCATGGACAAGACGGGCAACCCGGACTGCAAGTTCCTGCACTGCCTGCCCAGCTTCCATAACCGGGACACCGCAGTGGGTGAGGATATCTACCGGCGTTTCGGGCTTGAGTGCATGGAAGTGGATGACGCCGTTTTTGAATCCGGTCGCAATATGGCTTTTGAAGAAGCGGAAAACCGGATGCACACCATCAAGGCCGTGATGGTGGCCACTCTGGCTGAGGATCCGCTGTCTTTCGAGCAGGCCTAG
>APFI01000090.1 GCA_000403945.1 Desulfovibrio sp. Dsv1 | reverse complement strand
TTACCCCGCCCGCCGCAAAGACGAAAATTCGGCTTTGCGGCGGGCGCTTTTCCGATGCCGGGCCTGAAGCGCTGGACTTGGGGGCTGGAGCGCGACTACATGTGATGGATCTGACCTGGATGCTGGAAAATTAGGAACAAAGCCGGCCGTGAGCTCTTCCACTTGGGTGAGGACGAAATTCGCAGTCACCGCCATTGCTATGAAGTGCTTCAGAACAGGGACAGTCCCTGCCCTTTCTGTACGAATAAATACCTGACTGACTCTGGCTTTTATGAGTGGGAATTTTGCAATCCCCGTTTCCAGCGGACCTTTCTGTTGAAGGACAGGGAAGGTCCGCTGGAGCGGCCGGAACACCCGCACTGAGTTCGCACAGACGTCTGACTATCACCGGACCATCGCCGACCGCGAGTGCGAACAGGATTTGATTCCACAAAGCCTGCTCGGCGGCATAGTCCGTCTGGATGCCAAGAACACTCGCAACCATTCTCTGGTACAGCGTTTGCTCCGCCGTGGAACTCGGGGCCAAGGGGGACATCCATAACTGCGAAAAAATCCGCCCGCTTTGCAAAGAAGTTTTTGTAGACCCTGCCGGAGGCTTTCAATGCCTGCTGCGATATCCTCCGGGAATGGACTTCAGACAGGACGGACGTTTCCTTTTTTTTCCCCCAATCCCGGAGAAGGCTGCGCAACAAGAAAAATCCCATGCGTTTTCCATCGCACCGTTCGCACAGCTTTCCCTCTCCAGCGCAGGTGCTCTGTTCCAGAAGAAACAGCAAAACCCGGAAAGCATCGCATGGGGTTTTCCTGTCCGGCTTTGGGGCGGAGCCGGAACCTGCGGGTTCGCAATCTCTCCATAGCCCGACTAGCGTTGATCTATGAAAAAATCAACGAGATCCGTACCGAAGGGCATTGCGCCTTCCTCCCACATGTTCATTTTGGCTTTGCTACAAAATACCGGCATGGGGTCTTTACAAAAGCTGTCCCTGGGGACATGAAAAAATTTGGGTCATGA
>APFI01000089.1 GCA_000403945.1 Desulfovibrio sp. Dsv1 | reverse complement strand
CGATTTTCATGAC
Source organism: Desulfovibrio sp. Dsv1 (assembly GCA_000403945.1). Lineage (GTDB taxonomy): Bacteria > Desulfobacterota > Desulfovibrionia > Desulfovibrionales > Desulfovibrionaceae > Desulfovibrio. Next base: position 18,602 of record APFI01000089.1, on the reverse strand, counting down.
CTTTTCTGGAATTATGAAATAACTTCTAGAATGAATTCAAAGCGTCGCGCGTGGTGTAGATGAGAGGGCAAACGACCCGACGTCTTTATAACGTCGTCCAACTGAATCACATGGTTACGGGCAACCTTGACTCGCATCCTTTTGTGAATTATTTAAGAGTGATAGCTATCTGAGAGCCACGCAAAAGGCTGGAAGCGAGTCATGGCGGGCAAAAGCAAATATGCGTATCGTTCGGGAATTTCAGAGGTCAAAATCCGGCAAATTGTCCGGTTTTTTGTTCCCGATTTGGATGCCTCGCAAATCGCCGCGGCAACAGGGCTGAACCGAAATGCCACTAACCGTTATGTTGCCGCCTTTCAGGAAAAGAATTGCCCGTTATTGTGAGGCGGAATTGCCGGTCAGCGGCGAAGCCGAAGTGGATGAAAGCCGCTTTCGGGGCCAAGCGGGTCAGGGGTATCAGAGGCGGTGGCGATCGCGGCAAAACCATTGTTTTTGGACTGTTCGGACGCAATGGGCGCGTATATGCCGAAATCGTGCCGGATTGCCCAAAAGCCACGCTCCAGGGGATAATCCGCAGCCGTGTGGAGCCTGAAAGCGTTATCCATTCAGATGGCCGGCGCGGTCATGACGGTCTGGTGGATTTGGGATGCCGGAAACACTTCCGGGGCAAACACGGCGACAACGAGTTTGCCGGCAGACGCTCTTGTGTCAACGGGCTCGAAAGCTTTTGGACCTTCGTGAACCACGGCGTAATAACTAAGAAGAAAAATACGGGATAACTCGGGAAGAGGCGGGATATATCGGGACAGTGTTTGCAACAATATTACGCCTGGTGCAACAAAAAAAGCGGGGCCGATACCCCGCCTTTTTTTTGTATTTTGCTCCTACTTCCCCATGACCACACCAGGCGGCGTATTCTGTCTCACCCGCCGGAGGGCTTTTTCCTTGTTCAGCACAGTGTACACATGCGGCACAGAGATTTTGAAGCGTGACGCAATCTGCGGAATGCCAAGGCCCTCTCGCCACGCTTCATAGATGCGGCAATCGCGGCGCTCCCGGTCAAACGGAAAATAGACCTGCTGGCCGCCGCACTCATCAGCGACACGGTCAGCGATACGCTGGCCAAGATTATCTGTGCCGAGGGTAAGCTCTTCATCAGCGATGGCCGCAATAAGCGCCAGCAGCTCTTTCGCGCGGCTACTGTAGATGCCCATAGGACATACCTACCACCGCTCTGCCATCCAGCATGGACGGCGCGTCATCATTTTGCAGAACAGAGAGGCAGATGGCGCGTTTTTTGGGGTCATCGCAACGGTCAAGCCAGTTTTTCAGAATCTCAATAACCGCCTGGCACTGCTTGACTGTGGCGTCTGTCAGCGTACAGCCCGTCATTTTGCGCACAAAGCCGTTCAGGGCCTTTTCCGAACGGTTCCTGACGATGCCGCAGTCGGCCATCGTCAGCCAGAGCGCGCGAATCTTCCGTGCCTGCGGGTCGTTGACCAAGAGCTTGCCCTTATGCGCCGGGATTTTCCGAAAGCCGCGCCGCTTCAACTCCTCAAGGATACGCCAATGTTCCTTGGGCGTCATTTTCGCGCAGGAGTCCTTGCCCGTCATATCCAGCAGGAAGGCGCGGTAGGTATCGTCATCCATGCCGAGCTGATTCTTTGCCACATGAATTACGCCAATAAGCCTGGACATATGGCCTCCTATGAAACGGGCGGCGAGTCCGCCAGCTCGGCTTCATTGATTTCATAGAAGAAGTCATCCGTCTGCTCCAGCTTGCAGCCCACTTCCGCCAATTTTTCAGCGGAGAGAGAGCGTAGCGCCTCCTTGTCCACCTCCTCCTTGACGCGAACGCAGGGCAAGCCCTTCTCCTTGATAAGCCCCAGAACACGCTCCCAGGTAAGTTTTTTGGCCGTTTTGAGCGCCGAGGAGGCGCGAAAGCCGATAGTGCCAAAATTCAGGCTCAGAGATTTTTTGCCGCGGAACAGCTCCTCCTTGCGGGCAATGCCAAACTGGACAAGAGCCTGCTCCCGCTGCGCAATGTCCTGCTTGAGAGGTTCGCACTGCGCGGCGCACTTTGCCTTCAGGCGGTCAACATCCTCCTTCAACTGAATTTCATGCAGGGCAATCAGACGCTTGCGCCCGGCAATTTCGGCCAGCACGGCGTCAGCTTCCTCCAGGGAATTGATGGCGGGAATCTGTAACACGGGTTTGACACGCTTGGTCATGATATACTCCTATGTGTTATGCGCATCTTTTCGGCCGCTCCACGGGCCGCTTCGCACAGCATTTCAGGTGTCGGCGGGTGCATAAGACCTTTGGACAGGTCTTGCAGATGAGCGACAAGGCACGGATCAATCAGCGCATTGGCAAGCTGTGTCGCCAGCCAGAGGTTCTCCCTCTTCAGTTGCTCCGCTTCGTCAGATATTGTCTGAGCAGTGATGGACGGCCGTTTTGGTGTGGCTTCTGTCATCCTTGCACTCCTGGTTGTCACGCCCGCACCTGGCGGACAACATCGGCCGTGACCATGCGCTCGCCGATTCCGGCGGCCATGTTCATGGCGGCGATGGCAAAGTTGCTGATGGTCAGGGGATAGCCTTTATAGGCACCCCTGCCGGACATATCTCGCGCCACAATCAGGCGGTCATGCAGGGCCTCCAGTGCCTCCGGCTCAAAGGCCGTGGCAATGTCCGCCCCGGCGCGGCTGAAGCGGTGGGCCAGAAATTCAGCGGGATTTTTGACAGGCTCCAGGGTGACGGACATGCAGCGTTGCACCACTTCTCGCACATCGGCCCGGTTGCTGCCCAGCTTGTCCAGCAGCTCGGTCTGCCCGATGAGAATAATGGAAAGCAGGCGCGTCATGCCGTCCTTCAGCTCCCAGAACCGCTTGAGGCTTTTCAGGGTATGGGTATGCAGGTCATGGGCCTCCTCAATAATCAGCACATGCCGCATGCCCGCTCCGTTGGAATCCTTGAGCAGTTGATGCAGGCGGCGGTCGCGCACCTCCTGGCTGCGCGGGATGGACGTGCCGGGCGAAAGCGTGGCAATAACAGCCTCGGCAATATGCCGGGCCAGCATGGGCTTGCCGCTCTGACCGCCGGACATGCTCAAGGTGTACGGCTCTATGACCACGATGCTTTCACCGTCCGCCCGCAGGCGCTCGATAAGGTCTTCCCGCAAGGTGGATTTGCCGGAGCCGGACTCGCCCACCACGGCCAGAAAATTGCCGTGCAGGGCCGCATCGTGCATAAACTCGCGCACATAGCGGCTCTCCGGCGAAAGATAGACGTCATCCGGGCATTGCGGGTCATCAAAGGGGTCACGCAACAGCTTGAAGTGCTGCCGGGCGCGCATGGTCAGAGCCTGTTTGCGTAAAATCATATCTTCTCCCTTGTCGGTAGCGGCCACCGTGTCGGCAGCCTGTTCCATCTCGCGCAGAGCTTCTTCCGCCCTGACTGTGTCTATGCCGCGCATGTGCAGCCATGCGGCAAGACGGCCTCTGACACTATTCCAGCCATGCTTGGGCAAACCCTTTCCGCAACACGCAAGACTGAGTGTCGCCGGAGAAAGCTGCACGGCCTCGGCAACCTCACGCTGGCTTGCGCCGAGATCTTTCAGCAGGGCCTTGAACATCAACATGTCACGCCTCCCGCTGCCTGGCGCTTTTCTTCAAAGCGCAATACCGAGGCCGGGCGCGGCGTAAAGCGGGCAGTGATGGCCTCGGCCAGTTCCGGCAGGGCCGCCTCCGGCACCTGGCCGGGGAAGCGGGCGCGAATCAAATCATTGCAGGCCGTGGGATTGGCCGCCCAGGCCTCGCCGCACATCTCCCTGAGCCGTGCCGCGGCCTGCGCGCGGTTGAGCGGCACGGGCGCGGCGGTCTGGGCCGTCACGTCCAGTCTGACACCCTCTCGCCGCAGATACTGCGGGGCCTCGCGGACATCGGCCATAGCGTCAAGGTCCGCATAGGGCTGACGGTTACGGGCCTTGTGGGCCTTTTCCGCCGCTTCCGGGCTGTCCGCGCCATAAGCCCGTATCTTGATGGCCTTCAGGTTCTTCTCGGCCAGGGTTTCCGGCGGCCGCCTGTACTCCTCGCCAATGACCGGGGCTGTGATGTCCCGCCCGGCCTCATCCTTTTCAATGGGCTGCACCTCAAAGCGCAGCTCCTGCCCGTCCGGCATTGCCTTGATGATGACCACCGCGGGCGCGCGGAAGGGATTGAGGCGTACCGTCACGGTATCGCCGGATGAAAGCCCGTGATAGCCCAACTCCCGCAGGTCGTATTCCTGCACGCCGTGCGAGCGGGTGTTGACGCTGACGCGGAAGCGGTTGTCAATACGCCGGGTTTCATCGCCCCAATGGGCAATGGCCTCCAGCACGGGCCGCTCTACCGTGCGCAGTTGGGCATCCGTGATACTGGTCCAGAGGTGGTTGCGGGGCTTTTTGGCGCGGGTCAGGATGGCATGGGCATTGAAGTGCCGCCGCCAGCGGTCTGCCTGGGCCTGCAATTCCCGCACAGAGGGTATATCCATGAATCGCAGGCGGGATTCAAAGCCTGTCTCCACGATGTTTTGCGCCACTTCCACGCTGCCCGTGGCCCGCGCATTGCCCGCCTCGTGCCAGAGCGGCTGTATCTCCAGGTCTTGCAGGAACTGCCGCACCAGCGAGGACTGGTTGCCGCTGCCCTTGTCCATGAAGATGTGCAGCGGCGCGCCGTGCATAGGGTCACGCTCACCCCTGTCGCTAATGGCCTCAACCAGTGTTGTGATGACGCCCCGCGCATCCTCGCCTCTGGCCTGCTCATAGTGCAGATAGATGGTGGCGCTGTAGTGGTCTGCCACCAGATAGCGGATGATGCGCTGCCCGGCGATTTCAAGGAGCTTGCCGGGTTTGTGGGCATTGTAGTCCCGCTCGTTGAGCAGGCGCACCGCGGTACTGCCCTTCATGCGGTACAGCACGCAGACCGAGGCATCCACCTCCCAGACGTGATTGGGGTGCAGGCTGCGCATCTCCACTGCGGGCCGGGCCGCGCCAAGCTGCGCAGGGTGGCAGTGATGCCGCCGCATGGCGCGGGATAGGGTTTCTTTGCTCGGCATGACAATCTCCCCAGTTTCCGGGTTGCGGATGCCGTGCCCATTAGCAGCCAGGCGCTCACGGGCGGCCTTGATGGAGGTTATGCGCTTGCCGCCCTGGCGCTCTGTGAGATGCACAAGCCCTCCGGCCAGCATGGCAAGCTCCGCGTCCACGCAGGTCGTGCCCTTGTCCACACGGGGCCTGCGCCCGCTCTCCCAGCCCGCATATTTTTTGAGCAGGGCATAGATAGTCTTGGGGCTTTTGCCCAGGGTGTCGGCGGCGCGGGCCACAAGGGCCGTGCGCGCGCCGCCGCACGCCGGGGCGGTGGCCAACTGGCGGGCCAGGTCATGCAAAAGGCCGGTTTGCGCGGACGTGAGAGGCACGGCTCCGCCCCCCCCTCTAGCCGGGATTTCCGGCGGGTTCGGGTTCTGCGTCACCCTGCGGCTCAAGGTATTGCCGCAGATCAACGTCAATGCCCGCATGCAGCATGGCATTGGCAATACTGTCCGCCAAAAGCCCGGCGCGTTGATGCACCCAGGCGCAGGTGTCCTCGCTGGAGCGGTCATCGGTGAAGATGGCGGCACATGTGCTGCAAAACTGCATAACCGCCACAAAGACAGCCTGGCACTGTGCATCCACATCCGCGCGGGCCTTGGCATTGGCGTCATCACGGGCCTTTTGCTGGTCATCCGGGGCCATGCTGGTCAGGCGGTTCACCTGCTCGGCCAGCGAGTCAATCTGCTCATTCTTGGCCTTGCTGGTCTTGTCCTTGGCCTCCATGTCTGCGGCCATCTTTTTCTTGTCCGCCTGGGCCTGGGCCAGCTCCAGCTTCAGCTCGGCCAGACGCTCCTTGACCTCCTCCGGCCCTTCTGCGCTTTCCACCTCAGTAAGGATGGCCTGCCGCTCTTCCGGCGGCAGCTCCGCAATGCCTTTGCGCAGGAGACGCAGGTCGCGGTAGCCGAGGCCCAGGGCATCCTGCATCTCCAGCAGATTGCCGCCGAACGTGGCGAGATTTTTGAGGTCCTCCGCTATCTTTGGATAGCTGTAGCCGTGCGCGTTGCAAAACTCCTCCCAGGTATTAACCGTCACAACATTGCCTGTTACGGTCTGTACGCTGAGCCCCTTGTATGCCTTGACCTCCCGGATTTCGGCGAACGCCTTGAGCGTCGCCACACGGTTTACGGCCTCGTTATACTGAAAAGCGGCTATGGAGCCGGCCACCTTTGCTAGATGCAGACTCTGCGCCAATTCCTCCCTGGGCATGGTCACCGTAGCCGCGCGCACCTGGGCCAGGTCGTTTTCCAAAATCTGCCCGGCCAGAGCTGTCTCACCCTGGGCAACTTCGGGCACAGCCGGGGTGGCGGGCTTGCGCCCGCGCCGGGGCGAGGCCACGGCAAGGCTCTGGGTATCGGTCTGTGTATCAGGAGAAATGGACGGCATAACTACCTCCTATGGCATCATCTGTTGCGCGCTGGTCATCCGGCGCTGTTCAAAGACATTCAGGCGCTCGCGCTGGCTCTCTATGGCCAGCTTGTAGGCCGTGAGCATGGCCGGGAGTTTGTGGGGTGCAATGCACCAGCGGTTGTTCTCGCCCTTCTCCACCCAGCGCGCCTCGGTCAGTATCAGCATGTCCCGGCTGATGTTGGGCGGTGAATAGCCCGTGGCCGTGGCCAGCTCCTTGTTGCTCATGCCAATGACAGGAGCGGCCAGGAGCAGCTCAATGACGCGGATTATCCGCATGGGGGCGGGGTCGGTACGCGCTACGCCCATGACTACCTCCACCATTTTGGCTGCGGCACAACTTCAAAGCTCGCGCCGTTTTGGGCGGCAGTGTCGGACGCCAGCTTGATCTGGTTGAGCGGGATGCCCAGCTTGCGGGCATGGTCAATTTCCGCGGCCACGCCCACGCTCTCCCGGATGCCGTCCAGCAGCAGTACGGCAACGGCGTCCGACATTTCCAGCATACGCAGGCACGGCTCGCGCCAGGCCGCAAAATCCGCTTGCAGTTCCGGGCAGGCCGACCAGATGGCGTGGCCCATAGAAAGCGGTGAAACCACGCTCCAGCCGCCCTGCATGAGCCAGGCCGCGCACTCGCTGGCAATACTGGCCCGCGCGGCCCGCTTGGCCGGGTCAGGGTGGCTGTAGGAGGTAGCCAGATAAATCATGGCCGGGCGCTCGTCATCCAGGGCCTGGGTGTAGTCCGCCAGGCCCGCTGGCTCCACAAAATGCGCCCTGCCCTCTGTGATGCCGCTTTCGGGTATCCACTCCTCATGCACACGGTCACAGACCGGGCAGCGCCAGTTGAGCGCCAGCTCAAACGCGCCGCCGGAGTGGTTTTCGCGCTTGGCAATGGCGCACACAGCGCCGTCCGGCGGCAGTTTGGGCTGACGCCACTCAGGATGCCGAAAATGTGGCACCTGCACGAGCTTGCCCTGATAGTCTTTTTTGTATTTGGGCGGCGCCACCTTGCGCCATTCAATAAGGCAGTCGGGATTACAGAAATGCATGGCTATGCCGCCTCCTTGGGTTCGGGGATTAACAGGCCGTTGACCTGTCCGGCCAGGGCGCGCAACTGCATGCGCACAAGGCACAGCTCCGTCCATTCTTTCTCGCCGATGCGTCCGGCCAGAGCGGCCAAGGCCGCGGCGCAGGATTCCAGGTCGCGCGAGAGCGGGGAATCGTATTGCCTTGCGGCAGTCTGTGGGGTATAGGTCTTGTCATCTGACATGGGGTTCTTCTCCCTTGTGTCTTGGCGGGACTGCGTGCAGGCGGTCCCGCCGTTTTTGGTTTTACGGGCGGCCATTACGCGGCCCCCGCTTCAACTTCGCCTTCCTTGATGCCCAGCAGCACGGCGGCCCTGTGCGCCATACCCGATTTGCCCTTGTTGCGGCCCGTCAGCACGTCATAGACCGGGCGGATGGGCAGGCCGTTGGCCCGCGCCCAGGCCGCCACGGGTACGCCCTTGCGCGCCAGCTCCGCCCGCACTTCATCAGGGGTGCGCAAATGTTTTGTCCTGGTCATATGGATTGCTCCTTGTTTGCTGTTTTGCCCCGGCTTGTGCCGTGCCGGGGAACGTCCCGCCAGGGGGTGGGGGCGGTATTCGCCGTTGCTCCTTAGCCCGATGGGATGGCCGTATCGGGGTCTACGCGGACGCGGTAGCAAATTTTTCCGCGACACCGGCATGAATCAAAAGATGTCTCTCGTCATCACGGTTCCTGTCCATGAGCTGCCTGACGCACTCCAGCACGCATTGGGCGCAGATGGCGCAGCCGTGGCCGGAGGTGTCGGCGACAACAAGGCTGTCGCAGACATCCTCGCTCTTGCCGCAGAAATCGCAGTGCAGCTTTCCGGTGGGGCTTCGCATATTTTCCTCTCCCTTGTGCCGCCGCCCGCCTTCCTGTATCGGGGGTGTTGGGGGTTGGCGGTTTTTGGCGGTTGTCGTTAGGGGGAATATTGCACAAATGAGTCGCATTGTAAACCCCATATGTGCATAAAAAATACAAAAAACGTATAAGTGGGCCATTATGAGCAATTCTTTTGCCGAAAGATTGAAGCTGCTGCGCGGTAAAGTTTCGCGAGAGATTTTTTGTGAAAAAATAGGCATTAGCCCACGTTCTTTGATAAATTACGAGCAGGGCTTGCGCGAGCCCAAGGGAAGAATTGCTGCACAAATTTCTGCACGTTTGGGAGTTTCACTTTCATGGCTCCTCACGGGCGATGGTCCTATGTACCGGCAGGGGGATTCTGTGGCTGGAGCCTCTAAAACCTCTGACATGCCAGAGATTTTAGGGGGTAAAAAAACACAACATGCTAATTTTATTAACAAAGAAAAATATGAAACCTCTGACATGTCAGAGGTTTTGGGGTTACATCGTGAGCTTTTGGACGTAGTGCGCGAAAACGGCGACTTGCGGGTTGAGGTGGAGCGCCAGCGCGCCCGTATAGCCGAACTAGAGCGGCAGCTTGCGGAGAAAGGAGATGGAGCCGCCAGCTCTCAAGCGGATATAGCCCGCCTGAATAGCGAAAATCGCGCGCTGCGTGAAAAGGTGCGGCAATTCGAGCGCATGGACTTACACCTTCGCCACTACTCCGACACGTTGCAAAATGGCTTGCCGGATGAGGAATGATTCGGATGCCGGGACGAGGGAGGGGGCCAGCGAAATTCTTGACCTGGCAAGTAGTTAGCCTTATCTTTGCAAGAGACTTGCACTGGGTGCAACAAACCGTGCCATACGCACAGGAGATGTCCTATGACTCCCGCCATAACCGCTGCGAAGCGGATTCTTGAGCGGCATTGGGACAAGACCCTGCCGGTCAATCCATCCGCAATCGCTTATGAAATGGGGGTAAAAATTACTTATGACCCCAGGTTGTCCCTGAGTGGATACTTTGATTTTGACGCCATAGACCCAACCCAGCCTGTCATTTTTGTTAACCCCAGAGATTCCAGCGTCCGGCAACGTTTTACTATATTTCACGAGCTGGGGCACTATGTGCTGGAGCATGGCCCAAGCCCGCGTGACTCGTGCCCTGCGCCACGCCAGGGGGGATATAACGTGAACGAGGTCGCTGCCAATCAGTTTGCTGCGGAAATGATAATGCCCAGCGATGCTGTCTTCTTGTACGCCAATGGGAATTACTCCATTGCTCAAATGGCAGCGCTTTTTGGTGTGTCAGAAACGGCTATGACCATCCGCCTTGAGCGCTTGGGAATACTGTAATCCCATGACACAGGCTCCGTTTAACCCTGTAACTGAGGAGCAGTCTTCGTTTGATCCTTTGATTGAAGAACTGCGAGGCCGAGAAGACGCAAGAACCCCTGCGCCTCAACTAAAAAACAAAGCGCTTGAGGATGAAATGCTGGAACATCACCGCCAGCGTCGCTTCCACAAGCGTTTTTTGTTTTGGGGGGCATTGCTGGGCAGTGGCGTATTGCTGGTTCTTTTTTGCGCGGTGCTTCTTTGGTCTGATCGGCCTCAAACTTTATTAACGATTACCCCCTTTGCGCTTATCCCGCTCTCGCTTTTAGGGGCGACGCCAGTTATCATCTTGATTTTTTTGTTCAAAAGTGTTTTTCGCCCTGCTGCAAACACGGATATTCTTGACAAGAAGGATATCGAAACATTCAAGGACATTGTCTCAATCATAAAGTCTGTGCAGCCATAGCAGATTTTTAATCTCCCTTAGAAGACGTCTCCGCCAGGGCCACCGTATGGTGGCCCTATGCGTTTGACAGTCGCCCTCCAACCCCAAGCCGGGTGACTATCGCGCCCCGGAGGGGTTGCCGCCCCTCCGGGAACTTCAAATCTCGGAGACTGCCATGTCCCTGTTCAAAAAAATTCTTGCCACGTTGCGGCCTTTGTATGACTTCCGGGCGCTGTTGCTCCTTTGCGTCTGCCTGGGTGTGGGGATGCTGGTTGACCCGGCGGCCACGCTGGGTCTGGCCGGGTATTTGGCCTATGTCATCGGTATGGCGGGCGCGGCGCTCATGCTGGCCAAGGTGCTAACGCCTTACCTGCGCATCAGCAAGTATGCCCGCTCGGCCCTTGAGGCAGGCAATATGGCCGCCGCCCTGGTGGTGCTGGCGCGTGTGCTGCTCATGCTGGGTATTCTGGTCTGCATTATGGCCTGGGGCAAGTGATGTCACCCGCGTTGTTGGCCTTGCCCGTGCTGGCGCAGTTGTATCTGCCCATGCTCTGGCAGGAGCATCTGGCCTATTCGCCTAACTTCTATGACCCGGCCATCTATGCCGGGCAGGTGGAGCAGGAGACCTGTTACGGCCTTGCATCCAAGCGTTGCTGGAACCCGCGCACGGAGTTGAAGACCTCCCGTGAGTATGGCTTTGGCCTGGGGCAAATCACCATCGCCTATGGAGCGGGCGGCAAGGTACGCTTCAACAACTTTGAGGATGTGAAGCGCCTCCATGCCGACCTCAAGGGCTGGCAGTGGGAAGATCGCTACAATCCCCGCCTGCAACTGCGCGCCCTGGTGTTGAAAAACCGGGCCAACTGGAACGCCCTCAAGGGCTGCGCCACGGATGAAGACCGGGCTGCCATGATGCTGTCGGCCTACAATGGCGGCCTGGGTGGCGTTTTGCAGGACAGGGCCTACTGTGGCCGCATAAAGGGCTGTGACCAGTCCCGCTGGCCCAATCATGTGGAAAAGCACAGCCGCAAATCCCGCAAGGGTATGGGCAAGGCCTATGCAGACAAGTCCCCCTACGGCATCAACCGTGCCTATGTGCGCAACGTCATGGGTGAAAGGCGGGAGCGTTACCGCCTGGCCCTTCGGGAGCTTGCCCTATGAAGCTGTGGATGTGGTTTTTACTGGCGCTGGCATTCGGCGGCGCGCTGTCGGTCGGGTATGCGCGCGGCTATGATGCGGCCGAGACCGTGCTATCCCCCAAGCTGGAAGCCGCCTTGCGGGATGGCGAGGCCTGGCGCGTGGCTGCCGCCCGCCACCAGGCCAACGTGTTGGCCCAGACAGACCTTGCGGCAGCTTGTCTCAAACGCGAGGCGGACGCGCAGACGGATGCGGCGGAACGCGCGGCCATTTTGGGCCTGCCGCCTGTCTCCCGTGAAAATGCGCCGCCGGAGAAGAGATATGAAAATACAACACGCCGCGCCGCTCTTGCTGGCTATCTCAACCGCCCTTTGTAGCTGCGCGCAGGCCCCGCGCCCGCCCGTGGCGTTACCACCCGCCTACTGCCCCGCGCCACAGGCCCCGGCACTGCCGCAACTAAGCCCCGACACTCCCCTGGAGGGCGATGTCAACAGCGAGGCCCTGTTGCGCCGGGACGCCGTCATGCGCCGATATATCAACGGGCTGCGGGCCGCTGTGGAATGTTACGAGGCCCAATTATCCACGCCTCAAAGGATGCGCTGATGAACGCTTCATTGGAATATGTCAGGGCCTTTGGCTGGCTTGGCACTATCGGTATCAATCTGCTTATCGGCTGGATAGCCTGGAGTCTGCGCAAAAAATTTGTGGAGCGTGAAGACTGCGCCGTACATCGGGAAGAAGATGCCAGGGCGCGGGAGCGGTTTTCTTCCCTGCTGGCAAAACATGAGGCGGCCATGCGTGAGCTTGGTGCAAAACTGGAGAACGCCCCCGGCCCGGAGCGCCTGCACCAGATTGATTTGCGGCTGTCCGGCATTGAAGGCGAACAGAGCCGCCTGGCAGAAGCGCTGCGTGGCATACGCGACATTCTGGAGCGTGTGGAGAACCAGACAACATTGCTGATGCGTGACCGCATGGAGAGAAAATAATGAGCAACGTGCAGGACATTTTCACCAAAAACCGCCGCCTGGCCATACTGCGCTTTTTGGCCGAGGATCAGGATTACAGTCTGAACACCTCGGTTTTGCAGTCGGCCCTGGAAGCCATAGGGCATGGCGTGTCCCGTGACACGGTGGAGGCCGATGCGGCCTGGCTTGCCGAGCAGGGTCTCGCCACTGTGGAAAAGCTGGACAATATCCCCGTGACCGTGCTGCGCATAAGCGCGCGCGGCATGGATGTGGCGCGCGGCGTGGCCGCCCATCCGGGCGTTGACCGCCCCTTGCCCCGGTAGGTGTAACATGGGCCGAGCCGGAAAAATCCGCCGCCTGCCGCCGGAACTGCGCGAGCAGCTCCACGCCATGCTGGATGCCGGGCATACCCTGGATGAGATTGCCGCCCACCTCAAAAGCCTGGGCGCGGATGTCTCCCGCTCAGGTCTTGGCCGCTACAAGCAGCAGGTGGACAAGGTGGCGCAGCGCCTGCGTGAATCCCGCAATATGGCCGAGGCCGTCATGGAGCGCATGGGGGCGCAGGCGGCCACAGGCAAAAGCGGGGCGGCGCTCATTGAGATGCTGACCACGCTTACCAGCGACTATCTGTTGCGCCGCCTGGATAACCCGGATGCCGAAGTGGAGGTGGAGGAACTGCGCGCCCTGTCCCGCGCTGTCAAAGAACGCGCCCAGGCGGCCCGCGCCACGCAGGATTATGAGCAGAAAATCCGCGAAGAGGCGCGCCGCGAGGCCGAGGAAGACATGCGCGCGGCTGTGGATAAGGCCGCCGCGCAAAGCACAACCGATGCCAGCCCGGCGGCTCTTTTTGAGCGCATCCAGGCCGTGTACAGAGGGGATGCCTGATGGCGGCCCCTATCCTCCATCCTTACCAGCGCCGCTGGCTGGATGATGATTCCCGCTTCAAAATCGGGATGTTTTCGCGCCAGTCCGGCAAAACATACACCAGTACGCTGGAAATCGCGGAGGATATTATCCGCGCCGAACTGGAGAAGCGCCGCACCCGCTGGGTTATACTCTCGCGCGGCGAGCGCCAGGCGCGGGAAGCAATGGAGGAAGGGCTTAAACAACATTTGCGCGCCTATGGGGCCGCCTTTGAAGCCTTTGAAACAGATTTCCGTCTGGCAGACGCCACATCCTGCAAGTCCCTGGAAGTGGTCATGGCCCACGGTTCCCGCGTCACGGCTCTGCCTGCCAGTCCTGACACCGCGCGCGGCTTTTCGGCCAACGTTTTTCTCGATGAATTTGCCTTTCACGCGGACTCCCGCAAAATCTGGGCCGCACTCTTTCCTGTGGTATCCCGCAGCGGTCTGCGTCTGCGCGTAGTCTCCACCCCCAATGGCAAGGGCAATAAATTCTACGAGCTGATGACCGCTGATGATTCCACAGGCTGGTCCAAGCATGTGGTAGATATTTACCAGGCTGTGGCAGATGGTCTTGACCGCGATATTGACGGGCTGCGCGCCGCGCTCAATGACCCGGACGCCTGGGCGCAGGAATACGAGCTGCACTGGCTGGACGAGGCCAGCGCCTGGTTGTCTTACGACCTCATCAACGCCATGGAGAGTGACCGCGCAGGCCTGCCGGAAAACTGCACGGGCGGTCCTGTCTATGTGGGCGTGGACATTGGCCGCCGCCATGACCTCTTTGTCATCTGGGTTCTGGAGGAAGTAGGTGATGTCCTCTGGACGCGCGAAATTATCGAGCGGCGCGGGGCCACCTTTGCCGAGCAGGACGCCCTGCTGGATGATGTTTTTGCCCGCTATCGCGTCCTCCGTTGCTGCATGGACCAGACAGGCATGGGTGAAAAGCCCGTGGAGGATGCCCAAAACCGCCACGGCACAAGCCGGGTGGAGGGCGTGCTGTTTACCGCCGCCAACAAGCTGGCGCTGGCCACTGTCGGCAAGCAGGCTTTTGAAGACCGCCGCATCCGTATCCCCATGCAGAATGAGCCGCTGCGCGCGGATTTGCACAAGCTGCAAAAGGTCTCCAGCCCCACGGGCGCGCCGCGCTTTGTGGCCGAGTCCGATTCCGGCGGCCATGCCGACCGTGCCTGGGCCTGCTTTTTGGCCATCAATGCGGCCAGCACTCCCGGAGGTATCCTGCCGGACTTCGCCGCGCCCCCCAAAAACAGCGCCTCCGGCTTTAGCCGCTTTGCCGACCCGGACGCCGCCTTCATGCCCTACAGGAGACTGTTCTGATGGCTGACATGCTCGCCAATCCCAACACGCTGCCCAGCCGGGCCGACATGCAGGTACGGGCTGACGGTATTCTTGATCTTGCCAATTTTGTGGCCGAGGTAGTGCCCGCGCCTGATGCCGTGCTGACTTCTCTGGGCGGAGATTTGCGGGAATACAGCAAGCTGCGCCGCGATGACCAGGTGGCCGCCCTCATGCAGCAGCGTCAGGACAAACTGACGGGAGCAGAATATGAAGTGCAGCCCGGCGGCGACAGCCCTGCCGATGCTGCCGCTGCGGACTTTTTGCGCGAGCAATTGGCGGGCTTCAATTTTGACGCGGCCTGCCGCAAGATGCACGGCGCATTGCTGTATGGTTATGGCGTGGCGGAGTGCCTGTGGGGGCGTGACGGCACACATGTCACCCTGCGCGACATCCGCGTCCGCGCTCCCTGGCGTTTCGGCTTTGCCAAAGACCGCCAGCTCAAGCTCCTGGTGGAAAGCCGCTGGCACCCCATGCAGCCGCGCAAGTTCTGGCTTGTGACCTGGGGGGCGGAGGATGACGACAATCCCTATGGCCTGGGCCTGGGGCATCAACTCTGGTGGCCTGTCTATCTCAAGCGCAACGGGGCGCGCTTTTGGGCTGCCTATCTGGACCGCTTCGGCGTGCCTACCACCAAGGCCACATACCCTTCGGACCAGTCGGATGCGGAGAACGAGAAACGCAAAAAAACCGCTCTGGCGGCCGCCATGTCCTTGCGCAGTGAAGGGGCCGTGGCCATGCCGGACGGTTTTGACGTGAGCCTTGTGGAATCCACCAGCAAGGGGAGTGGCGACTTCAGGGATTTTCTGGCCTATTGGGATGACGCCATTGCAAAGATTATCCTCTCGCAGCCCGGTACATCGCGCATTGGCCAGTACAGCGGCACGGCTCAGGTGCATAGCGGCATTGGCGCGAGTGTGGTCAAGGCTGATGCTGATATCCTCTGCCAGTCTTTCAATACCGGCCCGGCCCTCTGGCTGACCGAGTGGAACTTTCCCGGAGCCAGGCCGCCCCAGGTCTGGCGCAAGGTGGAAGACCCGGCCAAAACCAAGGCGCAGGCCGAGCAGGATAAAAATACAGCGGCTCTGGGGCTGGAGCTGACAGACGATGAAATCGCACGCCGTTATGGAGACACCTGGCAGCGCCGGGGAGAGGCGCGAAGCGGGGCAAATGCCCCGCAGGCCGGGCCGAGCTTTTCCGAGGCGGCGGCCGAACCGTATAGCCTGGAGCTGGCCCGTCAGGCGCAGGAGCTGGCGGATGCGCCGCAAACGGCCATGATTGAGACCATCCGGCAGGAGTTGGACAAGGCTGTGGCCAGCGGCGAAGATCTGGCATCATTTGCCGAGCGTATGTTGGCCCTGAACAAGCTGCCCGGCGTGGATGAGTTGGCCGCTGTTCTCTATGGGGCCATGACCACGGCCCATCTGGCCGGGCTGGCCGGGGAAAAGGACAATGCCGGGTAGCGTCAATCTCAAAGGCACCCCCTTTGACGAGGCTATCGCGCACTTTCAGCGCAAAGTGCGCGTACCCGTCAAGAGCTACCGGGACTTGCCGCCACAGATGCACGCCAAGGCGTTCATGGTGGCCGGGGCCAATAATGACGCTCTGCTGGCGGACTTTCAGCAAAGCCTCCTGGCCGCCATGCGGGACGGCACCACGCTGGAAAGATTCCGTGATGATTTTGACCGCATCGTGGCGGCGCACGGCTGGCAGTATCGGGGCAAACCCGGCTGGCGCAGCTCTGTCATTTTCAACACCAATATGCGCACCACATACATGGCCGGGCACTGGCAGCGCGCCTGGGAGGGGCGGGAGGCACACCCCTATCTGCGCTATGTACAGGTGCAGCGCCCCACCAAACGGCCGGAGCATAGCGCCTGGCACGGTGTCATCCTGCCCGTGGAAGACCCTTTCTGGTCCACGCATTACCCACCCAACGGCTGGGGATGCCAATGCACGGTGCAGCAGGTGAGCAACGCGCGGCTCAGGGCTGAGGGTTGGCACGTCAGTGAGAATGTGCAGACGTTCCCCGGAGACGTGCCGGAAGAGTGGGCCTACAATGTGGGCAAGGCCGAGCGCCTGTCTACAGGGCCGGAAAATGCGGAATGGGAGCCACTCATCACAGCGCGGGACTTTGCCTCGTACAAGCGCCCGGAGAGTGTCCCGCTGGACAAGGCCAGAGCTGCGCAAGGCCCGGCGGCGGCCAATCGTGAAGCGGTACGCACGGCTGTCCGCGCCATGCTGGGCGGCGCGGGGCGTACCTTTACCGGGCCGGACGGCCTTACCGTGGGCATTACGGTCGCCAGCCTGGGAGAACACCTCAAGCCTGACCGCGCCCCCCTTGTGCCGCTGATTCCTGAAATTATTGAGAGCCCCTATGAAATATGGCTTATGCCCTACCGGGATAAACTGACCGGGCGTGTGGAGCTGCGGCGGCGCTACCTCAAGGCCCTGGCGCTGGGCAAGGGGGTGTATACCTGGTTTGTTGCCGAATACCGCAAGGGTATGCTGGAAAATGTCACCGCGGTAGGCAGCAGCCGGGCCAGGGAATTGCAAAAGCAGCGGGCGGGGGTGCTGGTCTATGGCAGAAAGTAAAACCCCTCCGGCCTTTCGGCGGAGGGGAGTTTCCCCCTGCGGGGGGGATTCTGCGCTGATACACAGCCTTGAAAAGAGCGTAGCCCGCTCTGGGCGGGGAAGTCAACATTGCATGGTGCAAATTTCGTTTCTAAGCCCCGTTTTTCTGCCAACCCATATCCACACCCGGAAAAAGTTTTTCACCCCGTTTATAAACACGCCTAAACGGGCTAATTCGGGTGTTATATGTCTTCCGATGGGCAACGCCTTGGCAGCTTGACGCCACACACCCCATGCTCCATAGTTTTATCATTGCCCCGGCCTTGCGCCGGGGCTTGCTTTTTTAATCCCCCTTGAAAGACCCGCGCCCTTCTTCGCGGCATGGTGACCGTAGCGGCATAAGCCGCGCAGGAGTTGCCATGCAAAAAACCGCCATCCATATCTTCCGGCCCGGCCGCCACACGGCCATGCAGGGCGCTGTTGTTGAGTTCGGGGAAGCTGAGCTCGCTGCCACGGCAGCGGCCTATGACCCTGCCCGCCACGAGGCCCCGCTGGTTATCGGACATCCCGCGGCAGATGCCCCGGCCTGGGGCTGGGTCAAGGGCCTTGCGGCGGAGGCCGCCGGATTGTTCGCCACGCCCCGCCAGCTTGACCCGGCCTTTGCCGAAATGGTGCGCGCCGGGCGCTTCAAGAAGGTGTCCGCCAGCTTCTATGCGCCGGACAACCCCAACAACCCCGCGCCGGGCGTTTACTATCTGCGCCATGTGGGCTTTCTCGGTGCGCAGCCCCCGGCGGTCAAGGGCCTTGCCCCGGTGAATTTTTCCGAGGCCGACACCGGGGAAGACTGTATAACCATTGAATTTGCCGAGTCACCGGGCCTTCTGCGCCGCCTCGCCGACCTCTTCCGGGGCCTGCGCGAGTACATTGTGGAAAAAGACGGAGCTGAGGCCGCGGACAGGACGGTGCCATCCTGGGCCGTGAGCGCCATGCAGGAGGAGGCTGTCCAGGCGGCCGCGCAGGTTGTGGACATCCCGGCTTTCGCAGAGGGCGGGCCGGAAAAAGAAAAGGAGCATTCCGTGAAAAAGGACAATCCCGACACCCCCGCTGCCCAGCCCGAACAGGGGCAGCAACCCGACCCGGCCTTTGCTGAAGCCCGAACCCGCGCGAGCGAGTTGGAAAAGAAGGTGGCTTCCCTGCTGAGCGAAGCCCGGCAGGGCCGCGCCCGCGCCGTGGTGGAAAGCGCCCTGGCCGATGGCCGCCTGACACCCGCGCAGAGCGCGGGCCTTGTGGAGTTCATGGCCGGGCTGGAAGAGGAGCAGACCTTTGATTTTGCCGAAGGTGAGAAGACGGTGTCTGTGTCTCCCGTGGCCTTTATGACCGCCTTCCTCGCCCGTCTGCCCAAACAGGTGGACTTCAGCGAAGCCGCCCCCGCGGGCGGGGAGGACAGCCC
>APFI01000088.1 GCA_000403945.1 Desulfovibrio sp. Dsv1 | reverse complement strand
GGCCCCCCCCGCCACATCCGCCGACCTGGCCCGCCGCGCCCTCAGCTATTGTGAGGAGATGCGCGGCAAGGGTGTCACCGTCAGCATTACCGATGCCGTGGCGCATGTGAGCGCCGGAAAGGAGTAGGCCATGCCCCGCACTGACCTTTTTGTGAACTTTGCCATCACGGGCGACTTAGCCCCCTTCCGCATCGTGGCCCATGACGGCGCGGGAGGCTATGTCCAGGCGGCCTCCAGCACGGCCGCGCTCATCGGCACAACGGACGAGCTGGGCAAGCAGGCCAACGGCGGGGCCGATGTGGCCCTGAATTATATGCCGGAAGTGGAAGTGGGAGCCGCCGTGAAGGCGGGCGACCCGCTGACCAGCGATGCCCAGGGCCGGGCTGTTCCGGCCACGGCGGCGGGCAGCCGCATTATCGGCTTTGCCTGCAAAAGCGCCGCCGAGGCCGGAGAAATCATTGACTACCAGTTTGCGCCGGGCTTCCTGGGCACAGCCGCTTCCGGCGGTTCCACCCAGGACTCCGGCCAGACCGAACCGCAGGGAGAATAACACATGGCTGCAACCACACCCTTTGCCACCAATCCGCAACTGACGGCCATCGCCATCGCCTACATGAACCAGCCCTCGGATTATGTGGCTGATTCTGTCATGCCGCGCTGCAAGCCCGTGGGCAAGAAGGAATTTCAGTATTCCCTCTATGGGCTGGAATCCTTCGCCAACCCGGACAGCCGCGTGGGCCGCAAGGGCCGCCCCAATGAGGTAGGCCTGTCCAGTCGCCTGGAAACGGCCGCCATTGAAGACTTTGGCCTGGAAGACCCCATCCCCCAGGATGATATTGACCAGGGCCGCAAGGATGGCCGCGATATTCCCGGCGAATCCACGGAGTACATCCTCTCCCTGGTCAAGCTGGATCGTGAGCTGCGTGTGGCCCGGCTGGTTCAGGACAAGGTCAACTATGGCACGGATTGTGTCAGGGAGCTTGCCTCCGGCGCGGGCTTTGACGTGGCCACGGTGAACGCGGAAGCCGTCATTGCCGAAATGCTGGAAAAGCCCTTCATGCGCCCCAATATCGGCGTCATGAGCCAGAAGGTATGGGACCGCCTTGCCCGCAACCCGTTGCTTGTCAAAGCCATCAAGGGCGAGCTGGTGGGCAAGAAGCTCACTGTGGCCGAATTCTGCGATTACTTTGAATTACAGCATCTCTATATCGGCAAGGCCCGCGTGACGCGGCAGGTCAAGGGCAAAACGCCCGTGCCGGAGCGCGCCTGGGGCACGTCCATCGCCTTCCACTACCGCGACATGGCCGCCAGCGAGCAGCGCGGCGTTACCTGGGGCCTTACCGTGCCCTATGGTCAGCCCGTTTCCGGCACGCGGCCCGACCCGGATGTGGGCCTGCGCGGCGGCATCCGTGTGCGCGCCGGGGAAAGCCTCAAGGAACTGGTGCTTGCCAAGGATGCGGGCTGTCTGATTACCGGGGCCATTGCCGCGTAGGGGCTGTCATGTACGCCACACCTCAGGACATAGAGGCCCGCTACAAGGAGATTTACCCCCTGCTGGCGGGCAAGAATGCGGAAGGAGCGCCGGATGTGGCGGCAGTGGAGCGTGCCCTGGCCGAAGCCTCCAGCGAAATTGACGCCATTCTGGGCGCGCGTTTCGCTGTGCCGCTGACGCCGACTCCTCCGCTGCTGCGGCGCATTGCCGTTGACCTGGCCGTGAGCGCCTTGCCCCGCAACGGGGCCAACGAGGCCAGCATGTACGAGCGCCGCGCCCGTGAGGCGCGGGAGCTGCTGGCCAAACTTGCTGACGGACAGGCGGAGCTGGGGCCGGGCTATGATTCGGCCCCGGCCGGAGGCGGCACGGGCGTGGGCGGTATTGACTATGCGGTGCGGCCCTCGGAGTTCCGCCAGAGACTGGAGGACTACTGATGGCTGGTGCCACGCTTGAATTCCGCTTTACGGATGAGGAGCTGCGGCGTGCCACCCGCCAGTTGCGCGACAGGCTGGCCCGCATACGCTTCAGGCCGCTGCTGACAGCCATAGGCAATGAGCTGGTCACGTCCGTTTCACGCCGTTTTGAGACGGCCACAGCCCCGGACGGCTCCCGTTGGCCGCAATCTCTCCGGGTCAGGAGGGAAGGCGGACAGACCCTGGTCAAGACAGCGCGCCTGCGCGACTCCATCAGCCGGGCCGGGCCGCAGGTGACGGCGCGTAGCGTGGAGGTGGGCACCAACGTGGAATACGCGGATATCCACCAGTCCGGCGCAACCATTCCGCCCCATACCATCAGGGCGCGCCGGGCGCGCGCTCTGCGTATTCCCGGCATCGGCTGCCGCCGCCAGGTCAGGCATCCGGGCGGGCTTATTCCGGCCCGGCCCTTTCTGGGGCTGTCGGCGCAGGATGAGACCATCATCCAGGACATGACCGAGGACTGGCTGCGCAACAAGATTGCCGGGATGCGGCGATAGGAGAAGCCATGCTTGACCAGTTTCGGGCCGCTGTAGCGGCCTATTTGCAAAAACGCCTGCCTGCGGCCGTGACAGTGCTTGAGCTTGATGACTCTCTGGATGAAGCCGAATTGCAGCGCCTGTGCCTGAGCACACCCTCGGTGGGCGTGGAGGTTGTGGGCTTTGATGGCGTGGAGCTGAAAGGCCGCGCGCCTTATGTCACCGTCAATATGGGAGTATCTGTCGTTGCTGGGCCGGGCAAGGATGGGCAGCCGCCCAGCGCCGCCGTGCTGGTGCTGGTCACCCTGGTGGCGGGTATCATTGCCGACCAGCGTTTCGGCATGGACTGCACCCGCCCGGAAAGCGTGCGGGCCACCAATATCACCAGCGGCGATCAGGCCACCAACAATGTGGCCATGTGGGCGCTCACCTGGAAACAGGCGGTGGATGTCTCCCACGTTATTGACTGGCCGGAGCTGGATGACTTCTTGCGCTGCTTTGTCCGCGAGAAGCCGGACGGCCCGGTGACGATTGAAAGCCATTTACCCGGCCCCGCCGGGGAAGGAGAAGGCCATGAATAAGCGTATTGTCCCGCGCACGGGCCTTGTGGTGCGGCGGCCCGATACGGGCGAAATACTGCCGCCCGGCGGGGAGGTCGTGCCCTTTGGCCCCCACAGGGCCTACTGGCTGCGCCGCAAGAAGGACGGCGATGTGGAAATTCTGGACAGTCAGGGCGTATCGGCTCCTGCCGCCAGCAAAAGCACCAGCAAGAAGGAGGCCGAATAATGGCCGTATCGTTCAATAGCATCCCGGCGGACATCCGCGTGCCGCTGACGTATGTGGAGTTTGACAACTCCGGCGCAGTGCCGGGCACGCCGGTCATGGAATGGCGTGTGCTTTTGCTGGGCCAGGCCCAGGCGGACGCCGCCGGAGACATGCTCCGGCCCATGCTCATGAATACCGCCGAACAGGCCGCGCGCCTGTGGGGGCAAGGCAGTCAGATTGCGGACATGGTGCGCTATGCCAAACGCAACAGCACCATGCTGGAAATCTGGGCTATGGCTGTGCCGGATGCCGAATCCGCCGTGGCCGCCCAGGCGGATATAACCATATCCGGCCAATGTACGGGCACAGGCGTGCTGGCCCTTTATATTGGCGGCGTGCGCGTGCGTGTGCAGGCTGTGGGCGGCGAGGCGCTGGGCGCTACGGTGGCGCGTGTGGTGGAGACTATCAACGCCGATGGCGAGTTGCCCGTCACCGCCAGTGTCAAGGGAGATAGTCCGGGGGTGTTTACCCTGACCTGCAAGTGGAAGGGGGCCACAGGCAATGCCATTACCCTGGGCGTGAACCTTTCCACGGATGACAATACGCCCGCCGGGCTGCGTGTTGCCTGCGGCCCCATGCAGAACGGCGCGGCTGACCCGGACATGCAGGATGTCATTGCGGCGATGGGCGACACCTGGTGGAAAGCCCTGGTCACGCCCTGGAACCAGAAGGCCGAGCGCGAACTGCTGGAAGAATGGCTGGATGCGCAGTTCGGCCCGCTGCGCCAGCAGGAGTGTCAGGCGTTCACGGCGTTTCGCGGCACCCTGGCGGAAACCTCCACCTATGGCAACGGCGGCAATTCGCAACTCGTGAGCTGCATGGGCATAGGCGACATCCCCACCTCGCCCTGGAATGTGGCCGCTGCATATGCCATGCAGGCCGCCGCGTCCCTTTCCGCCGATCCGGCCCGCCCGCTCCAGACTTTGGAGCTTGTGGGCGTCATGGCCCCGGCCCGCGAGAAACGCTGGAGCATGGAAGAGCGCAATATCCTGCTCTATGACGGCATTGCCACCTACATGGTTGCCAGCGACGACAGCGTGCAGATTGAGCGCGAGGTGACCATGTACCAGAAGAACGCCTGGGGTTCGGCTGACCCGTCCTACCTGGATGTACAGACCGTGGCCACCCTGGGCTACTGGCGTTATGCGGTCAACGCCCGCATTACCCAGAAATACCCGCGTCACAAGCTGGCTGATGACGGCACGGCCTACGGGCCGGGCAATGCCGTGGTCACGCCCTCTGTCATCCGGGCCGAGCTGCTCGCCCTCATGCGGGAATTTGAAGAAAAAGGCCTGGTGGAAAACGTGGAAGCCTTCAAGGAAGGCCTGGTCGTGGAACGCAACAGGGACGACCGCAACCGCATTGACGTGCTGGCCATGCCGGACTTGGTCAACCAGTTCCGCATTTTTGCCTGTCTGACCCGTTTTGTGTTGTAGGAGGATACAATGCCCCAGATTACCGGAAAGGCCGTCATCCGTGTGGACGGCGAGGAATGGCGCACCGAGGACGGTGCCAAGCTCAACCCCGGCGGCGTCACGCGCGAGGCCAAGGCGGGCGGCGGCAAGGTGCATGGCTTTGCCGAAAAAACCAAGGCCCCGGAGCTGGATTGCTCCGTCTACCACACCCGCGATACCGACCTCACGGCCATCAACGCCATCCGCGATGCCACGGTCATGTACGAATCGGACACGGGGGGACCGTTACGTCCTGCGCAATGCCTTTGTCACCGAACAGGGCGAGCTGGACGCGGAAAACGGCACCGTCAATGTCAAAATCAGCGCCATCTCGTGCGAGAGGCTGTAGGGGGCGGCTATGACAAAAGAACCCCTTGTGCAGGGCAAGCCTGTGGAGGGCGTTGTTCTGGCCGAAGGCGGCCAGGCGCGCGTAGACTTGGCTGACGGCCTTGCTGTCGGCTCTGTGACTTACAGCATCGCCGTGTTGCGCCAGCTCAACGCGGGGGCCGTCCTGGCCGCCGCCGAAGCCTCGGAGCGCCTCGTTTCCACGGCTCAGGGCATGGAACTGGTATCCTCCCCGGCCCGCATGGGCGCGGAACTGCTCCGCCGCCAAATTGCGCGCATGGAAGATGGCAGCGGCAACAAACTGGACGGCCCGCTGGACATGGAAAGCCTGGGCCGCCTTTCCGCCCGCGATATGGATACCCTCAACTTTGCCGCGCGGATGTTGGATGCGGCTGCGGAAAAGAGCATGGAGGGCCTGGCCGGGCGGGGGCGACATGCTGCCGGCAGCGGCCAGTCTGGAGAAGCTGCTGGCCAGACTGACCAGCCGGGCCATGCTGACGTTTGAGCAGGCGGGCGCGTGGCCGCTGCCCCGCTTGCTGCGTTACCTGCATCATATCAGGTAGGATTGCACTATGGCCAATCTGCGCACGTCCCTTACGCTTGACCTGAGCGGCAACCTTATTACGCGGGCCAAAGCCTTTTCCACGTCCATTTCGGGCATGGCCCGGCGTATCCGTTCCTCCCTGGGCGGCCTCAATGGTGTGGCCGCCCAGGCGGGCAAGGGGCTGGAGGCTCTGACAGGCAAATATGCCGCGGGCATTGCCGGGCTGGGCGTGACCTACAAAGCCACACAGGCGGTCATGAACAGCGCCCAGCTTGACAAAAGCCTGGTGCGCGTGGGGCAGACCGCCGGGGCCAGCGTGCAGGATGTGGCGCAACTGCGGCGCAGCCTCTTTGACATGGCCCGCCAGACTGGCCAGCCCGTGGAAACGCTGTTGCAGGGCTTTGAGGGGCTGGTCGCCTCCGGCATGGACTGGCAGCAGGCTATGGGCACAATCCAGGCTATCAACCCGGCCCTCGCAGCCTCCGGGGCCAGTGCCGAGCAGCTTGCCAGCGCCATGAGCGTGGCCGGAGAGATTTTCAAGTTTGACCTCTCCGACCTCAACACTTCCAAACTCCTGCTGGACCAGATGCTGGTGGCGGGCCGCGCGGGCAACGCGGAGCTTGAGAACCTTTCCTCCATTTTTGCGCGCGTGGGCGGCAGCGCCAAAAATGCGGGGCTGGATTTTGCCCAGACCCTGGCCTTCATTGAACAGCTTTCCCTGATTGAGCGGGAGCCGGAGCGTCTGGCCACCCTGGCCGACTCCACATTACGGCTTTTCACCAATCAGAAATATCTTGAAAAAGGCGCTGAGGCCACGGGTGTACGCTTTTACGATGCCAAGGGCGAGCGGCGGGCGGCCCTTGATGTCTTGCAGGATATTGCCCGCCGATACCAGCAGTTCAAAACGGATGCCGAACGCGATAAGGCTTTTGCCCAAGCCTTCGGCGAGACCGATCTGGATACGCAACGAGGTCTGCGTGCCCTGTTTGACAAAGGCGCGTTGCTCAATATGGGCAAAACCCACAAGGAAATCGCGCAGGCGGGCGGCGCGGTGGAAAAGGCGCTGGGGGATGCCATCAATAACAGCGTGGACCAGGTGGCCCGCCTCAAGGCCGCGCTGGGGCAGGCCGCGGATGAGTTTTCCCGCCCCATCAATGACGCCATCAGCAAGGGCATCAATCTGCTGCTGGACAACGGGCAGTTGAGCGGCAAACAGATGCTGGCCGGAGCGGCCACCGCCGGGGTGCTTGGCTTTGGCGGCCTCAAGCTGGCAGGCATGGGGCTTTCCCGCATGGGGGCCAAGGCGGCGGGCGGGCTGGTCGCCACAGTGGCAAAACAGGTAGGGCTCGCTGGTCTCAAGCTGCCTTTGCCCGTCTATGTGGTGAATAAACAGATGAGCCTGACCCGTGAAGCCATGCTGGGGGAGGCTCCCATGCCCCAAGGCGGCAAGGGCAAGACAGCGGCCGCAGGCAAAAAGCCCGCGCAGTCATTGCTTGCGCGTGGCGGCCGATACGCTGCCAGAGGGGCTGGGCTGGCCGCTGCCGGGCTGGCTGTCTATGACGCCGGAAGGGTGCTGACAGACGACCAAGCGAGCATCGGCCAGAAGGCCGGAGCCGTGGCCGATGCCGCAGGCGGGGCTTTGGGCGGCTGGGGCGGCGCGGCGCTGGGAGCCAAGGTGGGGGCAAGTATCGGCACAGTCATAGCGCCGGGCCTTGGCACAGCCATAGGTACGGCGCTGGGCGGCGTTGTGGGTGGCATTGCCGGTTCGGAGCTTGGCCAGGGTCTTGCGGCGCTTGTCAAAGACTGGTTCGGCTCTGACGCGGGAAACGCGGCTCAGGCTGCGGCGGCGGAGAGCATCCGGCAATCCGCCCTGACCATGCAGGCCGCTTCGCAGTATATATCCAGCGCAATGGCTGGCGGCGTGGCTGTGGATGTGCGGGTGCAGGGCAATGCTCAGGCCACGCTCCGGCGCGGGCAGGGTTCGGTTTACAGCGGGACCAGCTTTGCCCAGGGCATCGGGGCGGAGGGATAGCTCATGCCGTACCCGGTATCGTTCTTTGATGCCCTGCGCCGGGCATCCTTCAGGGGCACATATTTTGAGGTTGACGATGTGGACGCCGCAGGCGGCCGCCGCGTTGTCGTCCACGAATACCCGCTGCGGGATGAGCCGTACAGCGAAGACCTGGGCCGCCGCGCCCGCGAGTTTTCCGTGCGCGGCTATATCATTCAGGGGCGGGAGTATGACTACTTTCAGGCCCGCGCCGATATACTGGCGGCCCTGGAAGCCTATGGTCCCGGAGAGTTGGTGCATCCCTGGCACGGTGAAGTCTCCGTGGTTGTGGATGATTATCGCCTGCGCGAGAGCAGCGAGCAAGGCGGCCTGCTGGAGCTGGACATCCGCTTCCGCGAGGCCGGGCAGTTGGAAAACCCCACAGCCAGAGCCGACACGGCCCTTGGCGTCAACACGGCGGCCGCCAGTGTGCGCCAGGCATTGAAGGCGCAGTTTCTGGCCGTCTTTGCCCCCGAGCTGGACGAACTGGCAGGAGTTTCCGCTGCCCTGGATGACGCCGCACGTCTGGCTATGGAGTATCTTGGGCTGCCGCAAAGCCTCATTGCCGAGGGGTTGGCGTGGGTGCAAAGCCTGCTGGCCACGCCCTCGGCCCTTTTTGACGCGCTCACCGGGCTTTTTGGCGGGCTGCTGGGCAATGACGTGGATGATGCGGCATACTGGCCTGCCGCGCCGGGCGGCAACGCCCCGCCCGGCCCCTTAAGCCAAAATACAGCCCCGCTGGAAAAAATCATGGGCGGCAGCAGTGTGCTTGCCACAGCGCCGGAGCGCGTCATCCGCGATACCGTGGCTGAAATCGTCGTGACAGAGACTGTGGCCTCCACATCGCGCCGGGACTATGCCACGGCTGATGATGCCTTGGCCGAGCGCGGAGCTGTGGTGGCAGGCCTGGACGCCATAGAGCCTGTGGCCGATGATGCGCTTTTTCAATGCCTTGCCGAGCTGCGGCGGGCGGTGGTTACGGATTTGACCGTACGCGGGGCGGAGTTGCCCCAACTGCGCTCCGTCACCCTGCCCGCCACTGTGCCCGCCCTGGTGGCGGCCTACCGCATTCACGGCCACGCCGGGCGCGCGGAGGAAATTCTTACCCGTAACCGTATCCGCCATCCGGGCCGTGTGCCGGGCGGCATCCCCCTGGAGGTGCTTGGTGAATAGCGCCAGGCCGGAAATCATCCTGGAAGTGGACGGGCAACGCTACGGTGGCTGGAAATCCATTGACATCAGCCGGGGGCTTGAGCAGTGCGCGGGTATGTTTCGCCTGGCCGTCACCGACCGCTGGCCGCAACAGGCACAGGCCAGGCCCATTGTGGCAGGTGCGGCGTGCCGCGTCACCATTGACGGCGAGGCCGTTATTACCGGGTATGTGGACGATGTGGAGGCTTCCTGGGAGGCTGCGGCGCATGAGTACAGCGTCTCCGGGCGCGACAAGACAGCAGACCTGATTGACTGCTGCCCGCCCTCGCTTCAGCTCAAGGGCGCGGACTTGCCCTCCCTGGCAAGGCGCTGGGCAGGGCTGTTCGGCATTGAGGTGCTGGTGGAGGCGGAGTGCAACAAGGCCGCGCCGGGTTTCAAGACCGAGGAAGGCGAGACCTGCTTTGAGATGCTGGAACGCCTGGCGCGCGCCAATGCGGTCATGCTTACCAGCGATGGCCAGGGCCGCCTGGTCATTACACGGGCCGGAACGCGCAAGGCCGCTACCGCTCTCCAGTTGGGGAGCAATCTCCTGCGCCTGAGCATGTCCACCAGCGTGAAAGACCGCTTCTCGGAAATCACCGTCAAAGGCCAGTCCGCCGGGTCGGATTCTTGGGACGGCTCCACCAATGCCCAGGCGCGCGGCACGGCCAGGGATGACAATGTGCCCCGCTACCGCCCCCTGACGCTCATTGCCGAACAGGAGGAGTTTGGCAGCGCCACAACCCGCGCCCGGCATGAGGTGGCCATCCGCTATGGCAAGGGCAATCAGGCCCAGGCCCTGGTCAACGGCTGGCACGCCGGGGCGGAACTCTGGCAGCCCAACCGACTGGCTGACCTGGTGGACGACAAGGGCAATCTTTTCGCCACATGGCTCATTGTCAGCGTCAACTGGCGCATGGACGACAGGGGCTGTCTTGCCGTCCTGACTCTTGCGCCCAGGGAAGCCTACGAGCTTTTGCCCCAAGCCCCCACGGGCAGGAAAGGCGGAAAAGCCAAGGAAGCCCCTTTATGGAGGCAGAAATGACGCCCGCACGCGCATGGCGCTCATTGCAGAGGCGCATATCCACACTGATAGGCCGTGCGGTGCTGCGCGCCGTCAATGCGGGCACCGGGCTGCAAACCGTCCAGGTGCAGATATTGGCCGATGAAATCATGGATAATGTGGAGCATATGGAGCCGTATGGATTTACCAGCAACCCCCTGCCCGGGGCCGAGGGGGTTATCCTCAACGTGGCCGGGCAGCGCGGAGCCGCCGTGGCCGTCAATTTCGGCAACCGCGGGGTGCGGGTGACAGGTCTGAAAAGCGGCGAGGTCTGCATTTATACGGATGAGGGCGACAGGATTACCCTGCTGCGGGAGAGGCGCATCAAGATTGAAACCCTGCATCTGGAAATTCAGGCGCAGGAGGATGTGGCCGTCAATACCAAGGCATATACGATTAATGCCAGTGAAGGCGTGACATTTCAAACGCCCGCCTTCGGCCTTGGCGGGGTGGGCGGTTGCACGGCAATCCTGTCCGCCGACATGGCCATCTCCGGTAATATCAGCCAGACGGGTTCTCTCTCCTCCAGCGGCGACCAGGTTGCCGCCGGAATAAGCACCGCGCACCACACTCACCCCGGTGACTCCGGGGGGACAACAGGGGGGCCGCAATGAAGACAGGCGATCTGGCTCTCGTCCCGCCTGCGCCCCTGGAGGTAGCCGGGCCGGATTGCGCGATGCAGGACGGTGACTTGTTGGGCGAGGACAGCCTGCGCACGGCGGTGATTCTCTCCCTCTTTCTGGACCGCCGCGCCGGAGAGGATGACATCATTCCGGACGGCACAGGCAATCGGCGCGGCTGGTGGGCTGATACCGTGGCCCCCATGACCGCCTGGGGCATCGGTGGCGGCACAAGCGGCGAAGACCGCATAGGCTCCCGCCTCTGGCTGCTCTCCCGCGAAAAGCAGCTCGCCCATGTGCTGGACAAGGCGCGCCATTACGCTGAGGAGGCCCTGGCCTGGCTGATAGAAGACGGCGTGGCCAGGGCGGTGAGCGTCACTGCTTCTGCCTCCCGCCAGGGCTGGCTTGTGCTGGATATCCGCATCACGTTGCCGGACGGCTCTCTTTATGCCGTAACGGCCGAGACACAACCCGGCGCTGTTTTTAATATCCGTTGAAAGACGTCATGCATGGCGCTGTTTATGGTAGCGCCATGCCCTTTGAACGCCCCCAACTCACCAGCCTTGTGGCCCGCACCCAGGCGGACATGGACAGCCGCCTTGACGGCTTGACCTGGTTCCGCCGCCGCCTGCTGGCCGTACTGGCCCGTATGCAGGGCGGCGTGGCGCATGGCCTGTACGGCTATCTGGATTGGCTTGCCTTGCAGCTCATGCCGGACACGGCGGAGATGGAGCATCTGGAGCGCTGGGCTTCCATCTGGGGCGTGACCCGCCTGGCGGCCACCAGGGCCGAGGGGCATGTTTCTTTCAGTGGTCAGGACGGCGCGCTCATCCCGGCGGGGGCGGAATTGCAAAGCCCCGGTGGCCAACTGTACCGCACCCTCGCTGAAGTCTGGATAACAGAGGGCGCGGCGCGTGTGCCCGTGCGCGCCCAGGCCGCCGGATTTGAGGGCAATATAGCAGAGGGAACGCCCTTGCAGCTTACAGCCCCGGTTCTGGATGTCCAGGCGCGGGCTGTGGCCAGCGGCAATATCACTGGCGGAGCGGGCGCGGAGACCGACGCCGGGCTGCGTACCCGCCTTCTTGCCCGCATCCGCACGCTGCCCAGCGGCGGCGCGGCGCGGGATTATGTCACCTGGGCGCTGGAGGTGGCGGGTGTCACCCGCGCCTGGTGCTATCCGGGCGAGATGGGGCGCGGCTCTGTCACCGTGCGCTTTATGATGGATGATGCCTATGAAGACGGTATCCCCCGTCCCGAAGACATCGCCCGTGTGGCGGCGTATATTGAAAGCCTGCGCCCCGTCACGGCCGACGTCTATGTCGTGGCCCCCGTGCCGCACCCCATTGACCTTGATTTGCGCATTGCGCCAGACAACCCGCGCATGCGCGTCATAGTTGCCGAGGCGGTCTGGACGGCCCTCCGCCGCGAGGCCGAGCCGGGCGGTCTGGTGGTTGTGTCCCGTCTCAATGAGGCTATCAGCCGCGCGGAGGGGGAAGACGACCATGTCCTGCTTTCTCCCCTGGAAAACATCAGGCTGGATACGGGCAAAATAGCCGTTCCCGGCGTTATCATCTGGGAAGATGGGTAATGAGCTACCGCGAACAGCTCTTTGCCCTGCAACCGCCCGGCCCGGCCTTGCCCTATGACCCTGAATCTGTCTGGGGCCGCCTGCTGGATGGGCTGGCCCAGGAATTTGAGCGCGTGGAATTGCGCGCTCACGCCCTGGTGCGCGAATCCGACCCGCGCCAGTCCGTAGAGCTTTTGCCAGATTGGGAGCGCGTCTGCGGGCTGCCCGGCGACTGCCCCATATCCTGGGACAGCACATTGCAGGCCCGGCGTGCAGCCGTAGTTGCCCAACTGACGGGAGCGGGAGGCCAGCGCATTGCCTATTTTTCCGGCCTGGCGCGTCTGCTGGGCCTGGGCATCACGGTGACGGAATACCGCCCCTTCCTGGCGGGGCTGTCCCGGTGCGGCGACAGGCTCAACGGTGACCATGATGTGCGCTTTGTCTGGTCTGTCGTGGTCCAGGGACAGCGCATGACGCGCTTTCGCTGCGGGGCCAGCGTGCCCGGCGAGCGCCTGCTGGATTTTGCCCGCCGGGAGGATTTGGAATGCCTGCTCAGGCTCTATGCCCCGGCCCACACCATACTCATTATAGGCTACGAGGAATAAAATGAAATACGCCCCTCCCATCGGAATGGAAGCCCAAGGTGAAGATGCCCATTACGTTGACGGCAACCCGGAGCTGGGCATTCTTGGCTCCCCGGTGCCCGCCGCTGCCGTTGAGCAGGGGCAGCGCGAAATATTGGAGGTCATCAAGCAGGCCGGACTCACGCCCAGCAGTGAAGACTTGACGCAATTGTTCCAGGCCATTGGCATGCTGATTGGCAAGCGAGTGCCTATGGCGACCAAGGAAAAAGCGGGCATTGTCAAACCCGGCGCGGGGATGGAGATAAAAGAGGACGGCACGCTGAATGTGCTGGTCTCCGTCGTGATGCCCGGTGTGGTGGTGGCCTTTTCGGGCGCTTTCGGCGGTGAAGGCAACCGGCATCCCATACCACTCGGCGCGACAGAACCGGACACGGGATGGCTGCTTTGTGACGGCGGCAGTGACGGCAAAGGAGGGACGGTTCCCAACCTCTTGGGCCGTATGATTTTGGGCGCTTCGGAAAGCCGCCCCGCTGGCTCTACTGGCGGCTCGGAGACCCATACGCACAGTCTTTCCGGCACTGTTGGGGCCACGACAACCTCTCTGACACAGACGGCGGCGCATGGGCACCCCGCCACTATCACTGCGGGAGCTTGGGACGGATTTAATGGGATGACGACTGTCCCCTTTGGATCTGGCGTAGACGGACGTGCTACTTTGCCAGCTTCCCCGTCCGTCGCTAACACAGGCTCCAGTCAGTCCCACACTCACTCGTTGACGGCCACCACTGGCACGGCCAGTAGCCTGCCGCCGTACTACGCTTTGGCCTATATCATGCGCATCGCATAATGTAGGCTAGGGCATAATATGGAGACAGGTTGCTGGCTGCGTTGGTATTGGCCGCCAGACTGTGAGTGTGCGACTGAGAACCGCCGGTAGTGCTTGAGTAATAATTGCTGGCCCCCCACGGAGATGATGTGCTCAAATGCTTGTGTACCACTTCCTCCACCATCACCGCCCTGGAGTGCCGTATAATGATTATGCGCTGCCAACTGCCCCTCAGTCAGCGTCGCCGCGCCGACAGTGCCGGAAAGGCCGAGGCAGGCCATAAAAAGCAAAGAAACAAGCCATGCGCGAGACATCAGCTCACCCTCACAATATAAGCCAGGCAGTAGTACGGCGGCAGACTGGAGGCTGTGCCCGTGGACGCGCTGAGGCTGTGCGTGTGAGGCTGGGAGCTGCCAGCAAGAGTGGAAGAGAGGAACGAATTTTGGAAAACGGTACTTTCTATCACATAGCCTCCCGACCCTGGATTCGTCGATCCAATAGCCATTCTGTGCAGATGGCTGGCCAACTGCTCCTCCGTGAGCGTGGCCGCGCCGACTGTGCCGGAAAAACGCATCAACCCGCCGCAATGCGGCACAAAATAAGGGAGATCACATGCCCAGAGTAACCGTTGTTCCTGCCGACCGCCTCATTATCGTTGACGGCGAGGCCCTGCGTTTTGACTTCCCTGCTCCGGCCAATCTGCACGCCCTTCAGTGGGATGGCGACAAAGGCCACATGGAATGGACAGACGACCACAATATGGCGCTGGATGCCACCCTCTATAGCGAGGAGGTGGCTCCCTATGTGGCCCTCTGGCAAGCCGAAAAAGCCCGGCTCGTTGCTGAGGCCGAGGCCGCCGAGGCTGCCCGCCTGGAGGAGTATAACAGCGCGCCTGCCCGCTATGCGCGGCTGCGGGCCGAGCGTGACGCGCGTATGGCCGCCACCGACTATCTGATTATGCCGGACTACCCCCTGCCCGATGAGGCCAAGGCCGCCGTGACCGTATACCGTCAGGCCCTGCGTGACTTGCCCGCGCAAGATGGCGCTCCCTGGGACGGAGGCGGCGAAGATACTCCGTGGCCCTCCGCGCCGGAGGTTGCCCGTGGTTAGGGCGCGTAGCTGTCCCATCTGCGGCCATGCCTTGCGCCTGGTTATCCTGCCCGGTGGTCTCACCTGGGTTTGCCCGGTCTGCGGGAAGGTGCGGACGTGAATATGCAGAATATTATAGAGGGCGGGGTTTGCACTGGACCTGCCGCTCCCCGGTCGGACGGCCTGACGGTCTTCGGCCCTCGTGGCGATGCCATCATTCGTGACCGCATCTTTGACTTCCGTGCCGTGCCGCATGATGAGCAGGACGAAGTCCTCAGCGGCGTGGACGGCGGCGTTGTCACGATGGAGCGCTGTGTCATCTTGGGCGGCATCAAGGCCATACTGGCGGGCAATGGAGACCATCCCGGCAATGATATGCGCTATGCCGACTGGTCGCTGGAAGATTGCGTCATTATCGGTGCGGGCCGTCGCTGCCCGGAGGCCCAGGACGGAGCCTATGTCACCATGCGCCGCTGCTGGATTCACGATTGGGGGCAGACCTTTGATGTGCGGGCTTTCGGGGCCTGGGCGCACCGGGGAGGCAAAATAATCGCCGAGGACTGCCTGTTTACGCAGTCCGGCGGTCTGCTGGGCTTTGGCCTGCGCAACAGCCTGACGGACATCGGCAACCATATCGGACAGGCCGTCAATGACCACGGGCTGCGAGCAGTCTTTTGGCCGCGCACATGGCTGCCCGGCATATGCCGAGGCCTGACCGCCGACACTGGCGGCCTGGTGCTGGCCACGCGCTGTTATCGCAATCGTGGCTGGATACGGATAGACGGCTGCAACAGCTATCTGAGCCGTGTAGAGGCTCATGCCATAGTGCAAAATATTGAGGCCGTCTGCCCGGATGTGCGGGGCAGGCTGGGCGGCGTCAGCCTGGCTGAGCTTTTTTGTGCCGTGACGGATTAGCCGCGCAGATTCTTTGAAAATCGCATAGAGAATCCCGGACTGCCGTAAAGCCTTCAAGGGAGGTTTTATGGCCACACCACGATATCGGATCACCCTGCGGCAACTGGTGGATGAGTACCTGGCCCTGCACTGCACCCGCCCTGTCACACAGGCCAGTACCCGTTACCGCCTGGCGGGCCTGCTGTCCTTGTACGGCGGCTGGCAGGCCCGGCGGCTGAAGCCACAGCAAATTATGGACTACCTGGAGGCACAGCGGCAGCTCGGCCTGTCCCCGGTCACATCCACGCACAGGGTCAAGCTCCTGCGCACGGCTCTGCGCTGGGGGGCCGCCACCGGGCGGCTGTCTGTTTCTCCGTTGGAGGGCCTGCGGCTGGGTGTGCCCAAATCCCGCCGCATTGAGCCGCCCACCAGGGCGGAGGCCGCCCGTATGTACCGGGCCGCCGCGCCACATGTGCAGCGTGTATAAAAGCGTAAAACCCGAGTTGGGCCTGGATGTGGATAAGGACTTCGGCGCGGTGCAGCTTTTCAGCAAGCAATTTCTGATGGCGGTGGCCTCTGGCCAGGTGGATGCCAATGCGTTGCTTGAGGAGGAGCTGGCCTCGCGCGGCTATGACAAGGACGGCAACTGGATTGGTTGCCGCTAAGGCTATTCGGCAACACTTTTACCAGCGAACGGGGCGGGGTCAAAACCCCGCCCCTGTAATTTTGTTGCACAGGGCGCAACAGAAAATCGCATGAGTTATTACGCCGCTGAGGGGTGAGTTTTCGCGCCGCGCATCACCTTCGCCAAAACGCGGCTTGCACGTTTCCGTGGCATCCACAAGCATATGTTTTACTTCCACTTGAAAGAATGCGAATTTCGGTTTAACCAGCGACAGGAGGATATCTGTCAGAATGCTCCTCAAAATGCTCAGGGAACTACCTCTCAGCTAAGGTGTGTTTGCAAACCTTATAATCAGGCCTGGTTCGTGTAGCCCCTGGACATGTGCCATACC
>APFI01000087.1 GCA_000403945.1 Desulfovibrio sp. Dsv1 | reverse complement strand
CGGCGCTGGAACGGCACGTCATGGACGGGACGGAGGCGAGGGGGGCGGCGTCCGTGAAGGCGGGCGAAACGGCCATGGCGTCACAAGAAAAGCCGGTCGAGAAGGTGCGCTACCAGCGCATAAGGCGCAAGGAAAGTCCTGATGACATCGTGTTGCTTCCGGACGATAGCCCGAATTTCGGCATGATGAAGGGCCGTCGTCTGAATGACGGCAGGTTCCTCAAGCAGGGGGCATTCAGACTGTTGCGCGGCGTAAGCCAGTTTGGAAGGGGGCACGGCATTACGCATATTGAGGATGTGCATGGAGACGACATCCGCAAGGCTGGTTATTCCGGAGTACAGGAATTTGTCTGGGACCTGGTGAACAACTTCAACGAAATTTGGGAAGGAAACGGCAAGAGCATTACGCTTGTGAGGCATGGCCGCAACGGCAAGACCGCCGGATTTGTTGAACTTGAAAGGAAAGGCGCCTTCTATGAAATCAAGTCCGCCTTTCCTGTTGGAGCGTTTTATCCTGACAAGGCAAGCAGAAAACTGCTTTGGAAGCGCGACTCCCACGCATCTTCCGCCACCGACAAGCGGAACCCCTTTCATTCCCTGACCTCTGGTGAAGCATCCAGTGCTTCACGGGTCCAGGCAAATGCCTCGGCATCTGCCAACGATCAGGCACCGGCTTCCACAACTGGATCGGAAGGAAGCCTACAGAGCCAACGGGGGCAAAGCGTCGAAAACAGCCTAACGCCGAAAGGCGAAAAAGACAATACCCCCCTGGCGTCGGAATCAGCCATCGCGAACAAGGCTCGCGAGTACGGTCGGAGAGTTCTGGACGCCGCGAAAAAATGGGCGGCAGTGGTTGACAGGATGATTGCCAGTGGCGGTCGGTACGGAACCCTGGAAATGGGGGAAACGCCTTCGCTTCTTGTTTCTCTCGGTATTCCCGGCAATACGTTGCGCATGGAAAAATCCGTGTTCAACAAGGTCACCGGACGCGCATGGAAGCATGGTCACGCGCATGGCCTGACAGATCAACAGGTCAAGGACCTTTACAGGGAACTGGCTGACCCGGTGGCCGTGACGCGCTATGGTGACGGCTACACGGTGATCACCAGCATGAAGGAAGACGGCAATCCCATCATAGCCGGACTGGACGTGAACATTGCCGACGGGACTCTTGTCGTCAACGAAATATCCTCGGCATACGGAAAAGACGGATTTACGGGCTGGCTGCGCGGCAAGGCGGAGAACGGGGAGCTGGTTTATCTGGACAAAAGCAAGCTCTCCGGACTCCTCGACCGTGTGCCGGGCCCTAATCGCACGGGGCGTATCGAGGAAATCCAGAGAGCTGTTAGAGGGAAAATAAGGCATCAGACGGATGTTGTCAAGCCTGATTTTGGCGACGACACCACCCCCCTGGCGTCGCTTTCTCCCTCCGGGATTCTCGGCATGGGCGTGAAGGC
>APFI01000086.1 GCA_000403945.1 Desulfovibrio sp. Dsv1 | reverse complement strand
TTGGACTTGAGTCACCATAATGCACTTTTCTCCCAAATGCTGTCGCTGATTCCCGGACATGTTTTTCAGAAACTCGAACATCGCCACAAGACGGGACGGTTATCATGCAAGTTTGGCTTCAGGGAGCAGTTCACGGTCATGGCATTCATCCGGCTTGCCGCAAGACGCTCCATGCGTGACGGCTCACGCTGCCCGGGTGCGGCCGGAACGCGCCTGTATCACTGGGGCCCGGAAAACGTGGCCCGCTCCACCCTTGCTGATGCCAGCACATCCCGGCCCGTGGCATTTTTTCAGGACATGTTCACCGCAATGTACAGCTTGTGCGCGGGAAAGGCGCCGAAGCACAAGTCTCGTTTCAAATCCGGACTGTTCAGCCTCGACGCCACTGCCATCAGGCTTTGTCTGTGGCTTTTTCTCCGGGCTTCATTCCGTCAGCCAAAAGGCGGCATCAGGATGCACACCCTGCTGGACCACGACGGTCATATCCCGTCCCTCGTTACCGTCACCGATGCCAAAGCCCACGAAAGCCGGATGGTCAGGACGCTGGAACTGTCCAGGGGTTCCATCGTGGTCCTCGATAAAGGCCATATCAGCTATCCCCGGTTCCGAACACTGGGCGCAAAAGGCGTTTTTTTCGTGACCCGCCTCAAGAGGAACGCCGTGTACAAACTCCCGGAGCGCCGCCCGGCAAACCGTAACACCGGCGTCACATCCGACCACATTATCGAGGTCGTCAGCGGAAAAACTTCCCTGCGTCTGCGCCGTATCGGCTACAGGGACCGGGAAAGCGGCAGGCACTGCAAGTTTCCGACAAGCCATTTCCGGCTGAGCTCCAAAACTATTGCTGACATTTACAGGGAACGCTGGAAAATCGAGCCTTTCTTCAAGGAAACAAAACAAGACCTGCGTATCAAAGGCTTCGTTGGCAACCCTGAAAACGCGGTTTTGATCCAGCCTTACACGGCCCTGACGGTATATCTGCTCCCTGCCTGCCAGAAATTCCTCAGCCGTCTCAGGCCATCGTTGCAGCAACTTTTCCAGCTTGTCCAACTCAATCTGCTCGGCGCGGCCCCTCTGGAAGAACTTCTGAGTCCGCGACGACGAAAAAATGAAAATACATATAATTTCAGCCTGTTAAAATTGACAAGTTAGCCGGACAATAATGCAACTTCTTCAAGGGCATAATCAGGATCGCTTGGATTTATGGATGCAATGACAACTTTACTGGATAAAAAGGCAGGCCGGAATCACGTTTTTCTTAGTAATTCCGGCCTGCTGTGGACTATTTTGGACTTTTTGATGGTGAAGGGGAGACCCAATCACAAGGTTCAATCAACTGGAATTAAAGATAAATCGGACAGGCCTCTTTGTAAATACCGTTTCAAATACCGTAGGCAAGTTTTTGTGGTTAGCCTGTTGAAGTTATTGAGGAAAAAATTTTTAATTTCTAGCCTGTCAACTGGAAATAAAATATATTAAATTCAATAGGTTATCAATAGATATTTGAATAATAGAAGCATTGACGCAGCGATTTAGTTCTCACTTTGAAAACCAAAATAGCCGTAGACCACCTACAGCAAATGATTGACAGAACGCTTTAAGCACGCCGGAAGTGCGGACGTTTTCGGCATCTTTCAGGCAACGGACCGCACGAAATGCAGCTTGTTATATGTATCTATGTGAAGTAACACAATAAATATATCAATCATCTGCTATAACAGAGCCTTTTCTAAAAATTCTTCAATAATCTCAATATATAAATTATTTTTTATTTGACATTCCCATATAATCAAAACAGTCCATCCAAGATTTTGAAGTTCTTCCAAAACAACCCTATCATGTTCTATATTATGTTGAAATTTATTCAGCCACCATTCTGTTCGCGTTGCTGGAGTTGTGGTATACTTGCACCCCTCATGACGATGCCAGAAGCATCCATGCACAAAAATGACGGCGTGATACCGAGGTAGAACAATATCCGGCTTGCCCGGTAAATCCTTTCGATGCAGTCTGAAGCGATAGCCATGTGCATAGAGCCATTTTCTGACCACAATTTCCGGCCTTGTGTTCTTGGAGTGAATGCCGGACATCATGCGGCTGCGCGTTTCCGGCGAAAAAATATCTGTCATGTCGTTCCCTGTGTGGTTTCCCGCATTTTTTCTGCCACGGCCAGACATCTCACCATTTGCCGGGCCACTTCCTCGATCAGGGGGACAGCAACAGCATTGCCAAACTGCCGATATGCCTGTGTATCGCTGACAACAGGATATTGCCAAGGAGCAGGAAAGCCCTGTAAGCGGGCACATTCAGCGGGAGTGAGTCTTCGAGGGTTTTTCCCTGCCTGGGCGATGAGGATTTCCGAACCATCCTTGTAGTATCTGGCGGACAGTGTCCTTGTTACGCCTTCAATATCTGCAATCCCGTATCCGAACCCATTTCCTGCGGCCTTGTGCTTTGCGGCATATTCCTGCAGGTATTCCCATAGATGATCTGTCAATGTATATTTTTCGTCAGGATTTTTTTCCAAAATCCTTTTCAGTTTCGGATGTCTGTTTCTTATTTTGGGAAACAGGAAGGGAACGCGCAAATCCTTTCGAAACCCGACAATGAAAATACGTTCTCTGTGCTGGGGGACAACAAGCTGAGCATCGAATATCCTTGCATGAGCATCATACCCCAAATCTTCAAGGGTTCGCCGAATAATTTCCCATGTTTTTCCCTTGTCATGGGACATGAGGTTTTTTACATTTTCAAGGAAAAATGCCTTCGGCTTGTGGTGGGCAATGATTCTTGCAACATGGAAGAATAGCGTCCCCTTGGTCGGATGATCGAATCCATGCTTCCATCCAAGCGACTGATATTTGCTTACTCCAGCGATGGAAAAGGGTTGACAGGGGAATCCTCCCAAGAGAAAGTCATGCGCCGGTATTGCTTCGTTATCTAC
This sequence comes from Desulfovibrio sp. Dsv1, assembly GCA_000403945.1. Lineage (GTDB taxonomy): Bacteria > Desulfobacterota > Desulfovibrionia > Desulfovibrionales > Desulfovibrionaceae > Desulfovibrio. The sequence goes on along the minus strand of APFI01000086.1, from coordinate 4,898 downwards.
CTGCGTGATGTCGCCAACAGGAGAATGTTCCTTACGGTCTGCAAACATGTGCTCGTAGGTTTTTACAGCATATTTGTCGAGTTCGGAGGAAAAAACGCATTCTCCCCCCGCAGCCTCGAAGCCTAGCCGGATGCCGCCAATTCCCGCAAACAGATCGATGAAGGTGAAAGGGCTTCCACTATCCGGCAACGGAGGAAGAAGCGAAGTCTTGTATCTTGAAGCAAGATGTGCATCGATTGTACCGCGTGAGAACCCGTGGTATCGTGTGACCATATCTGTACGATCAGGCACGATATCGCCGGATTCCACCCTGCGCAACAGGGTAGCGCGGCTGATGCCGATGAGTTTGGCGGCCTCCGATGTCGAATACAAACCGTCCTTCATTTTTTTCTCCCGGAAAGTGTTTCAACCGTATCAGTTTCCGGGAACAAGGCAAGAAAAAAGCTAGAGAGATAACCATGCGGGGACGCTTGACAGAATACTTCCTCGGAATTGCTTCCAAGGTTTTGAGTGCGGTGGAAACAGGAAAAAGCGGCAGGCACCATCAACATGAATTTAACGGCGTTTCTCCCCTCAGGGCTATGCTGGGCACGGAACGGCGAGAGTTTCGAACGACATTCCTGTATCTGGGAGATGATGACAATACCGCACAGGATACAGCATCCATGACGTGGTACGATTCGCGGATTGCCCATCCCACTCGTTCCGAATTTCGTCTGTATTTCACCACGGATTTTATCCCTGATCACGCAAACCCCGGCGACATCATGATCATGGGACTTCGGCCAGACCAGAGCATTCTTGTTATTGTCTGTGCCAAGGAGTCTGCATTTGCGGGGTGCTGCTCTGGCTATTCGGTATTGACAGGCTCGGTGACAGATTTGCCTTTCGTGATGAAGAGGCAACCGATCGTATAGCCGTCGTTCCCGTCATGCAGCTTGTTCTGGCGCAATTGGGCATAGAACCGTCACCCTCCTTTGAAACGAGTTTGCTTGATCTCATGCGGGAAAATTTTGGAGACAGCTTCCCGACAACAAGAGCCTTTTCAGGGTTTGCCCGAAAAACTCTTTCAGATGCCGTCTCCGTGGAGGATCCGGATATTGCCCTTGTTGCATGGATTACCCATGAAGAACGCCTGTTCCGAACTTTTGAGCGTTATATTGTTGGCAAGCGTCTGGATGATGGTTTTACAGGTGACAACCGTGTTGATGATTTTGTCTCATATTCGCTTCATGTGCATAACCGTCGCAAATCTCGTGCTGGAAGTGCACTTGAAAATCATATGGAATATCTGCTAACGGAACGACATATTCAGTTTGAACGAGGAGTACGGACAGAAGAGCGAACAAAGCCTGATTTTCTTTTTCCGGGTTTCAGAGAATATCATGATTGTACATTTCCTGTCGAGTTGCTGACCATGCTCGGGTCGAAAACAACAGCAAAAGACAGATGGCGGCAAATACTTGCCGAAGCAGACCGAATATCCACAAAGCATCTTTTGACACTGCAACCGGGGATATCCGCTCATCAATTGCAGGAAATGGAAGCGCATCATGTTATTCCGGTAATTCCACAGGGTATCCGTGAAACGTATCCTCCCAGTTTGCAATCAAATATTATCTGTGTATCTGATTTCATCGAGCTTGTTTCCCAACGACAAGATCATTGTGCAACATAAAGTTACCCATCAGGGGGCAAGGCGGTGGGCGGGGGCGTGTCTCATTTTTTAGCTCTCTGGCCTTCCCGCTGGCGTCTGGCTTTGGTCAGGTATTTGTCAGGGTTTGGGCCTTCACCTCAATCCCTTTTCCGTGCAGGCGTTCGACAATCTCCTGTGTATTGAAGCCGCGCTTCTTCATCCGCTCTAGTGTCATGGCGCGGTTTCCGTCCAGCGTGACTGTGGCGGGCTTGAGCCTGTTGAACTCCTGTCGTATTTCCTTTGTGATTGACGAGGACATGTCCCCGATTTTGTCTTTTGCCTATGGATTTTGATACTCGGTAATGTCGGCATTATCAGTATAACTATTTGTAAATATAAAAATTTTTTAGTCTAACTCCATCCAGCAAAATACTTTGATTCTAGCATAGTGGGCTATGACTCTCCTTCGAGTCGAGATTCCCGGCGGATGGTCAGCGCATCCTTGAACGACGGCGCTGCGGCGCGGTTTCAGGCTCCTGCCGGATGTGCCGTGCACGTTCGGCCTGCTGGCGGGCTTCCTCTTCCTGACGCTCTCGCTCCTGCTGTTCTTCCTCCTCCCGCTGCCGCTGTTCCTCCTTTTCCTGAAGGAATGCGGCATGGAGCGGCATGATTTCCGGCTGGAGGGTGAACTCCCGGTATTCCTCCAGTTCGTCCCGAAGGTTCCGCTGCTGTTGCATCAGGCTGCGCATGTTGTGGGCATTGGCATCCCGCTCCTGCGCATACTGCGCTTTGAGCAAGGAATAGGGTAGCTTGGACAGGGGTGACCTCATGAGGGCTGGCAGAATCCGTGTGCAGGGCGAGCGGAAGACCGGAAGCGCCTGCAATGGCCATGAGTCTCGTACCCTTGCCCCGCCTGGTCTTTCCCACTTTTGCGCCCCTTTTTTTGCCACCACGAACGTGCCGTCAATGAAGCATTCCGAGAGGTTTGTGGCCCCACGCTCTTCAGGGTCACGGGTGAGTGCCGCGGGGATGTTTCGGAATACGCCCGTTTTGCCCCACTTGCCGAATCGGCGACAGCAGGTTGATGAGGACGGGCATCTCTCCGGCAAGTCAACCCAGGCGGCACCAGTGCGCAATACCCACAAGATGCCGTCCAGTACAGGGCGGTCATCATGAACAGGAGGCCTTCCCCGCACGAAGGAAGCCTCACTTGCAGGGAGAGGTTCCAAAATTGTCCATTGTTCATCTGTTAATCCCTGGTATTTGCTCATGAAATTCGATTGCACGATTTTCATGACCTTTTCTGGAATCATGAAATGACTTCTAATGAGTCCCGAACATAGAGGCGTCTGCCCTGCCCGAAGGCCGGGCGCGCATTGCCAGCGGCGGCCGTTTGGCCTATAATCCGTTCGGTTCAGGATAAACTGTCGTTTTGCGGCGTCAAGCGTCCACAGGCGGCCTTCCGCCCCAGCTTTTTCCGGAGGAAACATGCATCTGCGCAAACGGGTTCTGGTCACTGGCGGTTCGGGCTTTCTGGGATCGCATCTCTGCGAACGACTGCTTGATCAGGGACACGAAGTGCTCTGCGTGGACAACTTTTTTTCCAGCGCGCGGGCCAATGTGGAAGAACTCATGGACAACCGGCGTTTTGAGCTCATCCGTCACGACGTGACCTTTCCGCTCCATGTGGAAGTGGACGAGATATACAATCTGGCCTGTCCGGCCTCGCCCGCGCACTACCAGCACGACCCGGTGCAGACCATCAAGACCTGCGTGCACGGGGCCATCAACATGCTGGGGCTGGCCAAGCGGCTGGGCGCGCGCATTTACCAGGCTTCCACCAGCGAAGTGTACGGCGATCCCGAAGTGCATCCGCAGACCGAGGACTACTGGGGCCATGTGAACCCCAACGGCATCCGCTCCTGCTACGACGAGGGCAAGCGTTGCGCCGAAGCCCTCTTTTTCGCCTATCTACGCCAGGGCGGCCTGCCCATCAAGGTGGGACGCATCTTCAATACTTACGGCCCCAGGATGCATCCCAACGACGGCCGGGTAGTATCCAATTTTATCATCCAGGCATTGAAGCACAAGCCGATCACCATTTACGGTGACGGCAGCCAGACCCGTTCCTTCTGCTATGTGGACGATCTGGTGGAGTGCATGCTGCGCTTCATGACCTCGCCCGATGGCTTCACCGGCCCCATGAACATGGGCAACCCCGACGAGTTCACCATCAGGGAACTGGCGGAAAAAGTGGTGGCCCTGACCGGTAGCCGTTCGGTCATCAGCTACGAACCTCTGCCTGGCGACGACCCCAAACAGCGTCGTCCCGATATTTCCCTGGCCCGGAAGCTGCTGGGCTGGGAACCTGTGGTGCCGCTGGAAGAAGGCCTCAAAAAAACCATCTCCTATTTTGAAGGCCAACTGAAGCAGGGGTTGGCGTAGGTCGACGCCCCAGCCATGGAAAAACACATGGAACTGTTTCTCAGGGCCCTTTTGATTCTGTCGGCACCCGCGTTGGCGACGGCCCTAGCTTCCTTCCGTCCGTCCAGCGCCACCAACTGTCGCGCGGCCAATTGCCCAGATAGTGTGGTCACGAAACTGAAGCCCACAAAAGGATGCATCCGATCCGGACAGCGGCCAGGTAACGACGCCGCATTTTTCGCGTATCGGGTCGCAATGCCGCGCCATCGCTTCAAATGAGGGAACGCGTTCCTATCGGGTGCCGGGCCCTGCAAGGCTCCCTGTCGCAATCACGCCGTTCCCCGCGGCTTTTCTTCGGGGGAATGACCGCTTCCATCCCCGGCCTTTCGGCATGGACAAGAATCTCGTCCGTGTCGCGGCCCCTGTTCGCCAAAAGCTTTTCCGCCGCAAATCCGTCAATCGGAGCGATTGCCCGAGCGCGATCCGCTGCCGCGCCCCGTGTGACAAGAGCCCTGACCGGCATGCCATGCACAATCCGCAGCCAGATGCAATTTTGTGTTGAGCCCCCCTTTGCGCGGATCATGTCCCGATAGCCTCCTCTCGCGCCCGCCGCTATGGGTGAACCCCGCAATGACCGGCATCGATCATCAGCCATGCGGGGTCCGGTTGTTCATCAATCGGAATTTCAGGCGGCCGCTCTCACACGCCATTATCGCGCCAGCAAATGAAGCGTCGACGGGTGTCACTCCATCCGCCAGGGTCGGGGGGCGGATCCCGCCACGGAGCGCCCGCGCGCATAACCCGGAAGACCGCATTGACAAAACGCCGGTTGTCGCGA
>APFI01000085.1 GCA_000403945.1 Desulfovibrio sp. Dsv1 | reverse complement strand
GAGGTTCCAAAATTGCCCATTGTTCATCTGTTAATCCCTGGTATTTGCTCATGAAATTCGATCACACGATTTTCATGACCTTTTCTGGAATTATGAAATGACTTCTAGTCAAGAGCCAATGTAATTATTGACCTGATAGCCCGGAGCAAACAAAAAGGGGCAAAGCCATCTTTGCTCCGCCAGAGCGAAGCGCAGGTGGATAGCGAGGTGTCGGGAAAATCCTAAAAAATAAAATTTTCCGGTGCTGGCAAGAAAAATGGCGCTTTTTGCGCGGAAACTGACCGGAAGATGGCATGCAAGGGTCGTACCCATTAGCGAACGGCGTGCTTACGGGCATCGAGAGCAGAGATGTACTCAAGTACGCGTGCAACAAAAAACGCCGGATGACGCCGCCAGCGTCGAAAAGGCTGGTTTTGGCGGATAACCTCGACAAATAGGAGGTCGGCAAAAGATGAAGCAAGAGGCTCCCGGCGACGTTCCACCCTTGCCTCACGGTACCGGCCCTGCTATGCTTGATTTCTCCAAGGCGAAAGATTCCCGGCAGCGCGCCGCACGCCTTGCCGTTCAGCCCTGAATGCTTACCTTCGGTGCAGTGAGGCTTCCAGCATGTGTCTAGCCATTCCCGCCCAGATCGTGGAACTTCAGGAAGAAGGCATGGCCCGCGTGCGCGTGGGCGAAAGCCAGACCTTTCTGACCGCATCCATGATGCTATTGCCCGAACCGCCGCAGATCGGCGATTATGTCATTGTTCACGCCGGGTTCGCCCTGCACATTTTGTCGCCCCAGGAGGCGCGGGACAGCCTCGCGGCCCTGCGCGAGCTGGCCGAAGCCATGGAGGGCACGCCTGCCCCGTTCTGATGATGGATCTCTATGTGTTCCATAGTGACGCAATGCAGACGAAATATGTCTTCAAGAAGGCCGCAGCGCTGCGGCCTTCTTGACTTTACACCGCTCTTTGCCCACGCTAGACTGCTTTTTTCGCCCGCACCACTTCCGGTCCACAGGCCGGACACAGCCGCTGGGAGCTAGCATGAGTGACTACAAAAAAACCCTCAATCTTCCGCAAACCGCCTTTCCCATGAAGGCCAATCTGGCGCAACGTGAGCCGGAAACGCTCAAAAAATGGGATCAGATCCACGCTCGCGAAGCCATGGTCGACGCCTCGGGCAGCCGGGGTTCCTATGTGCTGCACGACGGTCCGCCCTACGCCAACGGGCATATTCACATGGGCACGGCGCTGAACAAAATTCTCAAGGACATTGTGGTCAAATCGCGCAACATGCAGGGCTTTGCCACGCGCTACGTGCCCGGCTGGGACTGCCACGGCCTGCCTATTGAGCACAAGGTGGAACAGGAGCTCAAGGAAAAGAAAAAAGAACTGCCCGCCCATGTGGTGCGCAAGCTCTGCCGCGACTACGCGGCCAAGTGGATCGACGTCCAGCGCAAGGAATTCAAGCGGTTGGGAGTGCTCGGGGACTGGGACAATCCCTACATGAGCATGACGCCCGCCTATGAGGCCACCACAGCGCGCGAGCTGGCCGACTTTGTGGAAAAAGGCAATGTCATCCGCGCCAAAAAGCCCATTTACTGGTGCTGTTCCTGCCACACGGCTCTGGCCGAAGCCGAGGTGGAATATTACGACCATACCTCGCCCTCCATTTACGTACGCTTTCCCCTGTCCGACGCGGGCCTGAGCAAGGTTTTCCCGCAGGCCGATCCTTCCCGCGCCTATGCGGCCATATGGACCACCACGCCTTGGACCCTGCCGGACAATATGGCCGTCTGCCTGCACCCGGAATTCATCTACGTGCTGGTGGAAGCCGACGGCGCACAATACCTGCTGGCCGAGGAACGCCTCGCGCCCTGCGCCGCCCTGTTCGGCTGGAGCGATCCCAAAATTCTGGGCCGGGCCACGGGCGCGCAACTCGAAGGCTTGGCGGCCCGCCACACCTTCTATGACCGTCAGTCGCCCCTGACCCTGGGCCTGCATGTGACCCTGGACACGGGTACCGGCTGTGTGCACACCGCGCCGGGCCACGGCCGCGAGGACTACGAAGTGGGTCTCAAGTACGGCTTGGACATCTACTCTCCCTTGGACGACGCGGGCCGCTTTCTGCCCACAGTGGAGTTCTTCGCCGGGCTCACGGTCACGGAAGCCAATCCCAAGGTCATTGAAAAGCTCAAGAAAAAAGGCGCACTGCTTCAGGAAGGCAAGATCCGGCACTCCTATCCGCACTGCTGGCGCTGCAAAAATCCGGTGATCTTCCGGGCCACCACCCAGTGGTTCATCAGCATGGAGAAAAACGACCTGCGCGCGCGAGCGCTGGAAAGCATCAACAAGGACGTGGAATGGATCCCGGCTTGGGGCCGGGACCGCATTTACAACATGATCGAATCCCGGCCGGACTGGTGCATTTCGCGCCAGCGCCAGTGGGGCGTGCCCATCCTGGCCCTTCGTTGCGAGGACTGCGGCGAAGCCTGGAACGATCCCGCTTGGATGCGCAAGATCTGCGACCGCTTCGCCAAATATCCCACAGGCTGCGACTACTGGTATGAGACGGATCTGGACAAGATCGTGCCTGAGGGCCTGAAGTGCCCGCACTGCTGCGGCAACCACTGGAAAAAGGAAAGTGACATTCTGGATGTCTGGTTCGACTCCGGCACCAGTTTCGCGGCGGTGCTGGAAGCACGGCCCGAGCTCTCCTACCCGGCGGACCTTTATCTGGAAGGCTCGGACCAGCATCGCGGATGGTTCCACAGCTCCCTGCTGGTGTCCGAGGGCACGCACGGGCGTCCTCCCTACCGCTCGGTGCTGACTCACGGCTACGTGGTGGACGGCGAGGGACGCAAGATGTCCAAATCCATCGGCAACGTCATCGCCCCACAAGAACTGATCGACAAATTTGGGGCCGAAATCGTGCGCCTCTGGGTTTCCTCCGTGGAATACCGCGAGGACATCCGCATTTCGGACCAGATCCTCGGCCGCCTGGTGGACGCCTATCGCCGCATCCGCAACACCTGCCGCTTCATCTTGGGCAATATCGACAGCCTGACCAAGGCCGACCTGCTGCTCCCGGAACAGTTGCTGCCCTTGGACCGTTTCGCCCTAGACGTGGCCGCGCGCGTACACGAACGCGTGCAGCAGGCCTACACGGACTTCGAATTCCACAAGGTCTATCACAGCCTGCACAATTACTGCGTCACGGATCTTTCCTCGGTCTATCTGGACATTCTCAAGGACCGCCTCTATGCCTCCGGCTCGGACAGCCCGGAACGCCGCTCGGCCCAGACGGCCCTCTGGCACATTCTGCGCATGCTGCTGCGTGATGTGGCCCCGGTGCTTTCCTTCACGGCCGAGGAAATCTTCAGCCATCTGCCTGTGGACCTGCGCGGCCCCGAGTCCACGGTCTTCGCCCTGCAGTCCGTGTCCGGTGAGGAATTTCTGCTGCCCGACGGCCGGCGCGACGACTGGAACGTGCTGCTGGCCATGCGCGGTGCGGTGACCAGAGCCATTGAACCCCTGCGCCGCGACGGCGTGGTGGGCCATTCCTTGGATACGCGGGTCACGCTCCATCTGGCCGACGAACTGCGCGAACGCCTGGAAGGCCTACGCACCGACCTGCGCGCGGTCTGCATCGTCTCGCAGCTGAAACTGGCCCCCTTGGCCGGCGCCCCGTGGGACGCCTACAGCGACAGTGAGGTTTCCGGCTTGGCCATCAGCGTGGAAAAGGCCCGCGGCGAAAAATGCGAACGCTGCTGGATCTACAGCACGGAGTTGGGCGCGGACCCGGCCCATCCCACCCTTTGCCCGCGCTGCGCGGCGGTGCTCAAAGACTTGGCCCTTGAGGATTCCGAAGGACGCGTGGCTGGATGAAACGGCGTTACCGGATTCTGGGCGGCTTGGCCGCGCTGGCCTTTGTGCTGGACCAGCTCAGCAAATGGCGGGTCATGGCTGCCATTCCTGAGCACCGGCCCGTGGTGGTGATTCCCGGTTTTTTCGACCTGATCAACATCCGCAACCGGGGGGCGGCCTTCGGTTTTCTGAACCGCTCGGACATCGAATGGCAGTTCTGGCTTTTTCTGGCGGCCACGGTGGTGGCCGCTTGGGCCATCATCGCCCTGGTGCGCGGCTCGCGCCATGACCCTTGGCTGTTCGCTGGTCTGGGCCTGGTGCTGGGCGGCGCCTTGGGCAACCTGATGGACCGCCTGCGCTTCCGGGCCGTGGTGGATTTTCTGGATTTTTACTGGGACGACTGGCACTGGCCCGCCTTCAACGTGGCGGATACGGCCATTTGCATCGGCGCTTTTCTGGCCTGTCTGGTGATCTGGCGCAAACCGCCGGAAGACGCACGGGGCGGCGCGCCCCGGCACGGAACGTCCGGCAAGGGAGAAAAGGCATGACCTTTGCCTGGTGGCATCCGTTGGCGGCGTTGATTCCCATGCTTCCCAGCTTCTGGAGCATCTGGCACATCTGGGATCATGAATTCGAAACGCCCCAGCAACGAGCGCTTTGGCTGGCACTGGTGGTCTTTCTGCCGGTACTGGGCAGTATCATTTATATCTTTACGGGCCGCACCAAGGCCCGGGGAAAAATTCAACGCTGAAACGAGGCTCATATGAACAAATTCCGTTCTTCCCATCTTCTTCTCCTAACTTGCGCCGTCCTGCTGCTGGGCGCCTGCGTGCAGAGCGGCTCCGGCGGCAGCGGTACCCTGAACCTGGAGCAGCAGGTACAGCAGCACGACATGCAGCTCAAACAATTGCAACCCGCCCAGGCCGACGCCTGGAATCAACTTCAGGCCATACGGCAGGAGCTGAACGTCCTCAAGGGCCAGATGGACGACCTGCAGAACGTGGGCGGCGCGCGCGCCCTGGTGGAACGCGTCAACAGGCATGACGCGGCCCTGCGCCAAGTGGAAACCAGCATGGCCCTGAATCTTAATCTGGGCGACCAGCTGCCCGCCGCACCGGCGTCAGCTCCGATGGCCGCGCCCCAAATCGTGCCCATGTCCGGTATGTCCGGTGGCACCGGCTACGGCCAGTCCGCCCAGGGCGGCATGCCTGCGGGCAGCCCCGGCTACGCGGCCGCCGTGCCCGAAGGCACCCAGCCCTATCAGAACGGCGCAGCCGGGCAGACCCAGCCGGTCCAAGCTCCCGCCGCCAGCACTTGGGGGCAGCCTTCGCCACAGCCCGTGGCGCAGGCCCCACAAAAAGACATTTCTCTGGCGCTCTTCGATGCCGGCGTCAATGCCTACAACGCCCGCAAGTATGAGGAAGCCCAGCGCTCCTTCACGGACTTTCTGAAAAACTACAAGGACCACAACCTAGCCCCGGAAGCCCAGTATTATCTGGCGGAATGCTACTTCCAGCGCAACCAGTTCGCGGACGCGGCCCTAGCCTATGACACGGTGATCAAAAAATATTCCAAGTCTTCGCGCGCGCCTGGCGCATACCTAAAGCAAGGCATCAGCTTCAGCAAGCTGAATCAGGGTGCCGCCGCAGCCAAAGCCCGGATGCAGGAACTGATCAAGATGTTCCCCAACTCGCCGGAAGCAGCGCGGGCCAAGAGCTTTCTGAAGACCAACAAGTAAGAACGATTTCAACTGGTTAATGTGGCAGCAGTACAATGTCAGGGAATTAAAACCGGAAAAGGGGAGCGGGATGGCGGAGCAGCACGACGAGTCAGCCGTATACAAGCAACTGAGCACGAAGATGCGTCAGGGGTTGAAGGATATTTATCAGCAAATTTCCACGGCCTCCAGCGATCAGGCCACGCCCGTGCCCGACACGGACGCCCTGTTCCACGAAGCCTCGGATCAGTTGGGCGAAGTGCTCAAAGCCACGGAAACGGCCACCATGAGCATTATGGAAATAGTGGAAAAACACTTGGATCTCCAAGCCGAAAGCGCGGAATTGCTGGCCGCCGTGCGTGAAGGCGCGGTCACGGAAAGCCAGAAGCACCGCCTGTCCGAAATCAACAACCAGTTGGGCGACGATCTCACCAGCCTGCTGACCGCCCTGAGCTTTCAGGACATCACGGGCCAGCGGATCAAACGGGTGGTCGCGGCCCTGAACAAGATCAAAAGCAGCGTGGTGGAACTCTATGTCTCCTCAGGCCTGATCATGGAGGGCGCGGAAAAAGACCCGGCCAAAGACGCGCAGGCCCTTCAGGACGAAGCGCGCAAGGCTGTGGAGGATTTCCGCCAGAACCGCAAGGTTTCCTCCGAACTCAAGGGACCGGACAAGGATGGCGTCTCCCAGAGCGCCATTGACGACATGCTGGCCCAGCTGGGCATGTGATCCGCTCCGGTTCCGCCCAGAACTAAAACAGCCCGCCGTAGGTTTTTCCACAGCGGGCTGTCTGTTTTCGGAATTGACCGTCATGAAGCCGACGGTGTTACGCCGCTACCTTCTTGCCCAGTTCCAAGGCCTTGAGATTGGATTTATGCAACTTGGCGGGCAGATATTTTTTGATGGCCGCTTCCAGGGCATCCACGCCGAAAGGCAATACACCCGAGGCGCAGACTGCGCTCAGCAGCACGGTATTGCCGCTCTGGACCGAACCGGCCTGCCCCCCCAGCTCGCGGCAGGGGATGAAGCGGCACTGCCCGGCCACCATCCGGGTCTGTTCCTCAATATGGGCCATATCCGGATAACTGACCTGCCCCAGAGAGACGCTCACCGGCGGCAGGGGATCTCTGCTGGAAAAAACTGCGCCGCCGGGCCGCAGATAGGGCAGGCCGCGCAGGGTTTCCAGAGGCTCGAAACCCAGCAGCAGGTCGGCTTCGCCGAAATCCAACTTGGGCGAGCGCCAGCCGCCCAGCAGCAGCACGGATTCCACCACACCGCCGCGCTGGGCCATGCCGTGCACTTCTCCGGCCACCACGTGCAGACCGGCCTGAAGAGCCGTCCGCGCCAGCAGGGTGGTGGCGGTCAGGGTTCCCTGTCCGCCCACGCCGGTGAAATAAATCCGCATCCGTTTTTGTTTGCCGTGTGCTTTCATACTGTTATCACTCAGCGTTTTTTGGCTTTAAAGGCCGTGGGAGCGATCTGCAGGCAGACCATGCAGCCGGAACACAGGGTTTCATCCACGGCCAAGTTATCGCCTTGGCGGTAAAAGGCCGGACAAGCCAATTGTTCCAGACAGCGCAGGGCTTCCGCGCCCTGCTGCGCCACTTCGGCCACCTGCGGCTGGGCCTTTTTGAGGCGGCGGCGGGCGTAGAGCACACACGGTTCTTCAGCGATGAGCACCCGCACGCCGTGTTTGCCTTTCATTTCTTCCAGAGCCTTGGTCACGGCTTTAAGGTTGAAGGCCCGTACCCTAGCGCACTCGGTCACGCCCAAGCCGCGCACCACAGCTTCCATATCCATGTGCACGCTCATGTCCCCCAGCATTTCCTGCAACATACCGGGATTGGGTTGATGGCCAGTCATGGCCGTGGTGCCGTTGTCCAGGATCACAAGGAGCAGGTCGTGGTGGTTGAAGACCGCGTTGGCCAGACCGGTCATGCCGGAATGGAAAAAGGTGGAGTCGCCAATAAAGGCCACCACCGGCTTGTTCGAAGCCCGCGCGAAGCCGCTGCCCGCCGAAACGGACGAGCCCATGCAAACCAGAAAGTCCGCAGTGCGCAGGGGCGGCAGCAGCCCCAGAGTATAGCAGCCAATGTCGCTGGAATAGATGGCGTCGTCCCCGAAGACCTGACGCACGGCGTAGTACACGGCGCGATGCGAACATCCGGGACAAAGGTTCGGCGGGCGGTTCGGCAGATCCGTTTCCACGGGCCGTGCGGACTTGGCTGGGCAGGGACAATCCAGCCAAGCGGCTAGGCGGCGCAGCACCAAGGTGGTGGAGTACTCGCCCCGTCCGGTGAGAGTTTCGTCCTTGCCCTCAATGCGCACGTTCAGGCCGCGCTGCTGGGCCAAGGCGCGCACGTTCCGCTCCAGCAGCGCGGCGCCTTCCTCCAGCACCAGCACGCGGTCGCATTTCTGGAGAAACGCGCTGATCAGGTCGTTGGGCAGCGGCCAGGTCATACCCAGCTCCAGCACGCGCACACGGTCTTCCCATCCGCCGCTGGCCAAGGCGTCGGCCAGATAGTTGCGGGCCACGCCGCTGGCAATGACGCCCAGACGGGTCTGGCCGCCGGAGGGATCGCGCTCCACGTTGAAGCGGCTGCCTTCGGCGATCTGGCGGGCCCTTTCCATATTGGCGTCCAGAGCCGCGTGACGGCGGAGGGCCACAGCGGGCACCGGCACGAAACGGCCGGGGTCGCGCTTAAACTCCACCTTGGGCTGGGGCGCGGACAGATCGTCAAAATCCACTGGGCCGCGCATGTGACTCACGCGGGTGGTGGTGCGCAGCATGACCGGCTGCTGCAGCTCGCGGGCCAGACGGAAGGCTTCGCGGGTCATTTCCTTGGCCTCCTGCGCCGAGACGGGCTCGAAACAGGGCAGGGAAGCGAAACGGGCGTAATGGCGGTTGTCCTGCTCGTTCTGGCTGGAATGACAGCCGGGGTCGTCGGCGGTGAGCACCACTAGACCGCCGGGCAGACCGATGTACACCGAGGTGAACAAGGGGTCGGCGGCCACATTGAGTCCCACATGCTTCATGGCAACCAGACTCATGGCCCCGCCCAGGGCTCCGCCGGCGGCCACCTCCATGGCCACTTTCTCGTTGATGGAATATTCCATCCGGTAGCGTCCCTCCCCGCCTAGGCGGAGGAAGGTATCAGCCACTTCCGAAGACGGCGTGCCCGGATAACAGGAAACCATATGCACGCCCGCTTCTAGGGCGCCGCGCACGATGGCTTCATTACCCAATAACAGGTGGCGCTCCCCGCGGGCACCGCGCAAAAGCGGATCGTTGTCCATATTTCCTCCAGACCCTGCGCGCACCGCGCGGGTCGCATATGAATAAAACCGAGCCGGGCATCCCCCCGACAAACGCCGGACACGTCCGGCCTACCGTAACGCTGCTGCGTTTTGCGCCGCAGCTTACGTTGTGCTACTTTTGCGCTGCCGTATCCTGCGCCGGTTTTCCGGACGCCGCTTTGTCCTGCGCACCCCCGGCGGGAGCCAGTGCCTCGGCCCGGACACGGTAATAGTCTCCGTCAAGGCCTTTCACTTCCTGCGCCAGCGCCTGATAGATCTTGGCCGCCAAATCATCCTGCCCCGCCTTGACGGCGGCTTCGGCCAGCATCTGGCGGAACTGGACGGAACGGTTCTCGACCGGCAGACGCGACTCCAAGCTCTGCAAGAGGGTCAGAGCCTCGACGTTTTTGCCAGCCCTGAGCAGGCTTCCGGCCTCGCCCAAGGCGGCGGTCAAGCCCAGCGCGCCGTCGGCGTCCAGTTTGGCGGCTTTGGCGTACGTGTCGGCGGCGACAGCGGCATCTCCGCTCTCCAAGGCGCTTTGGGCCAAGGCCAGCAGCACGGAAAGACGCGTGTCGGACGGTGCCTTGTCGGCCAGCGCGGCCAGAGCCTTGACGCGCTCCGGCCCCTGCATGGTCAGGCCGATGCGCGCCAGTTCCTGCCGAGCCTCGTCATTCTTGCCGCCGCTGTACCAGTGCCAGAGGCCCGTACCGGCCAGAACCAGCAGAAAAATGATCACCACGCCGGCGATAAGGCCCGCATGACGTAAAATGAACTGAAGAAGGGGAGCGCTCTCGGAAGCGACTTCGGTCTGCAGGCCACTGAACAGGAGGGAAGCTTTCTCGCCTTGATTCTTTTGCGGATTCATGTATCAAAAACTCCTTAGGGAGCGGAACTGCCCAAAGCCGGAAGCCCGCGCCGCGGGCCAGCTGTTCCTGACGGAACTATTTACATAGGCCAAAGCCCGTCCCCCTGTCAAAATAAATATCCCCGCCGCCCGCAGCGGCGCAAAGGAGCAGCCATGCCCCCAGCGGAAGAAATGGAACGCCTAGCTGCGCGGGCACGTGACGCGGCGCGGGCCATGAGCCGAACCACCGCCGAGGCCAAGACGCGAACCCTGACCGGACTGGCCGATCTGCTGGCCGCGCGTGAGGAGGACGTTCTGGCCGCCAACCGCAAAGATCTGGATGCGGCCCGCGCCGCCGGGCTGGACGCCCCGCGCCTGGACCGTCTGACCCTGACCCCGGCCGTCATGACCGAAATGCGGGCCGCCTGCCTGCATGTGGCCCGGATGCCCGATCCCGTGGGAGCCACGGAGAGCCAGTGGCAGCGGCCCAACGGCCTGCTGGTGGGCCGTATGCGCGTTCCGCTCGGGGTCATCGCCATGATTTACGAGGCCAGGCCCAATGTGACCATTGACGCGGCCATCCTCTGCATCAAGGCGGGCAACGCGGTGATTCTGCGCGGCGGCGGCGAAGCCCTGCATTCCAACACGGCCTTGGCCGGTCTGCTGCAACAGGCCCTGGTCGACGCGGGCCTGCCTCCCCAAGCCGCGCAACTGGTGGGCATTACGGACCACGCGGCGGTGACCGCGCTGTGCAAGCTGGACCAATATATTGACGTGATCATCCCGCGCGGCGGCGAGGGCTTGGTGCGCGCCGTCACCGAAGCGGCCACCATGCCGGTACTCAAGCACTTCAAGGGCGTCTGCCATGCCTTCATCGACGCGGACTCGGATCTGGATCAGGCCCTGGAAATCGTCTTCAACGCCAAGGTCCAGCGGCCCGGCGTGTGCAATGCCCTGGAATGCCTGCTGGTGCACCGGGACGCGGCGGCGCTCTTCCTGCCGCTGGCGGCCGCGAAACTGGGCGAGGCCGGGGTGAAATTCCGGGCATGTCCAGCTTCCCTGCCCCTGCTCGGTCCCAACGCCGTGCCCCAGCGGCCCGAAGATCTTGGGCGGGAATTCCACGCACTGGTCCTGGCCGTGCGCGTAGTGGACGATTTGGACGCGGCCCTGAACCACATCGCCCGCTACGGATCCAATCACACCGAGATCATCTGCACCCGCGACTATGGCCACGCCATGCGCTTTCTGCGTGAGGCTGACGCCTCCATGGTGGCGGTCAACGCCTCCAGCCGCTTCAATGACGGCGGGCAGCTGGGACTGGGCGCGGAAATCGGCATTTCCACCTCCAAGCTGCACGCATACGGCCCCATGGGCGTGCAGGAGCTGACCACCACCAAGTTCGTGGTTTTGGGCCAAGGGCAGGTGCGGCGTTAAATGACGGCACGCGACGAGCAGCAGCCGGGCCGGGTCATTCTGGGTGGCAGTTTCAACCCGCCGCACGTGGGGCATCTGCGTCTGGCCGTGGAAGCGCGCGAAGCGCTGGGCCATCTGGTCCAGGGTGTGGATCTGGTGCCCTGCGCCCAGCCGCCGCACAAAAAAACCGGCAACCTGCTGCCTTTTGAACTGCGCGCCGCCATGCTGGAAGCGGCACTCGCTCCCCTGCCCCAGTTGCGCTGCAACCGTCTGGAAGCCCTGCGGGATGGCCCCTCCTACACTTGGGATACGCTACAGACCTACCACGCGACGGAACCGGGCACAGATTTTTATTTTCTGTTGGGCAGCCCGGATTTCGCCCTGCTGCCCACTTGGCAGCGTGGCCTGGAACTGCCCCGGCTCTGCCATTTTGTGGTGGTGCCGCGCGGCGATCTCACCTCTGAGGAGTTCACGGATATGACCCGTGCCCTCTGGCCCACAGCCCGCGAGCACCCGTCCGCCCTGCCTGGCGGCGTCTGCTTGGCCCTGCCCGGCGGCGGGCTGACGTATTTTCTGCCGCTGCCCTGGCTGGCCGTGAGCGCCTCGCGCATCCGCGAACTCTGGCTGGCCGGGCGCAGTGTGGACTATTTGGTGCCTGAATCCGCCCTTAATCTGCTGCAAACGCACCGGCAGATCATTGCGGCGCACTGGCGGGAGACGCGGTAAGCATGCTTACCACCGCGCCCAAGGAATTGCGTGAAAACATCGCCCGCGCCATCGGTTATCTGCGCCGCGGCGATGTGGAGCGCGCCCTGACCTGCATGAGCGCGGCCCTGCGCCAATACGCGGGTCTGCGGATGTTGCGCGCGGCTAGAGCGGGCTTGGACATCCAGATCAACGAGTTTCTGAGTTCCCTGGTCCATCACCAAAGCATGCAGCCCTTGCTCGATCCGGGCCACAACGGCAGGCCGCGCGCCATTCCCTATCAGCAGGGCAAGGAAAACGCCTTGGCCACCGTGCTGGACGGTCTGGCCAAAATTCTGCGGGACGAGACGGAAGACTCCATCCGACGGGAGGCCGAGGCGCGCCTAGAACGCAAAAAAACGCTGATCCAGACCGGCGTGCAATTGATGCGCGAAGGGCAGGCCGCCAAGGGCCGCGCCTTTCTGAAACGCGTGGCCGAGGAATTCAGCGACGAGGAAGGCATCCGTATCCAGTTGGGCCAGATCTTCGCCGCCGCCGGGCAATGCACGGAAGCCGCCGAAATGTATGAGGAAGCCATGATTTCTCAGCCACGGGAAGCGGCGGCCTATACCGGGGCGGTGACGGCTTGGCTGAAACTGCGGGAATTTGAAAAGGCCGAAAACGTCTACAAGGCCATTCTGCGCACCTTCGGCGGGCACCCTTCCACTTTCGGCAAAATGGCCAAAATGTATCTGGAATGGCACCGGCGCGGCCAGGCCGAGGATATGGCTCTGCGCGCCCTGCAGGTCGATCCGCAACAGACCGATGCGCTGGAGGTCATGGCTGTGCTGGATAAAAAATAGTCGCCCCGCTCTTCCTGTAGGGCAGATGTATCTAAAAAGACCTTGAACTGTGAACGGGATGTAGATGGAACTGTGGGAAGACGGCGGACTGTAGCTCAGACTGTGCTCCGATGACTGATTGAAGACCGTCATGGACAGGGAATCCATGAACGCGGGCGGGTTCAGAAGCAGCGCAGACGAATGTCCATACCGTCGCGGAGTGGTTGAAGCGATGCTTGTGGTTGATGGCCTATCCAAGCGAAACCACGTCGAAGGCGACGCACACCAGATAGGCCAGCAGGACAAGCACGGGCCACCATTGCTGCAAGTGCGGGATAATGTTGGCGACGTAGTTGTCCATGCAGTCACCTCCTGCCCTTGACGTTCAGGACGAGGACGCCCACGGGAGTGCCGCTTTCCAGCCGGACGGTAGGCGGACGATCGAACCCTTTCTCAAAGATCTTTCCGGCCTTTTCGTCCACTTTTCCGGCGGCAATCCATGCCTAGTCCTCAACGCTGCAGGTGTTCCAGACCATCTGGTCGGTCACGTCATTGCCGTAGCCGTAGATGATACTTTGTGCGCCGCTGTACCGCTTGGCGCTTCTCTCAATCCCTCAAGGAAGGCAGACCGCGATAAGCCCGCCCCAGCGGCTGAAAAAATGGGTATCCACGGAACTGGTGACAGAGACTTCCGAAATGGACGAGTCAACGGCATAGGCTTCAAGCTGGACAGTTTCGCCGGAAGGCAGCACGGCCCGATTGAAAGCCAGCACAAGGCGTTCGTCATGGCGCTGGAAACTGCCCATCAGACGGGCATTTCTGTATTCTCCAGATGTGACTGTCGCCAGCACTGCGGACGGTACATTGGAGTTCGCGTCCACATTCACAATGGCATAGAGCAGATCGCCCGGCTTGAGCGTCATGGCGGGAGGTGTGCCTGATGCAGGCATAACGGTTTTTTCCGCAGGCGTGGCAACGGGGACGGGTCCCTCCGAAAAGTTGCGCAGATAGACAATCTTGCCTTCGCCCACAGCGACGGCGGACAGTTTCGTATCCAAAGCCGCCAGGTCGTCCATCATGCGCTTGAGCATGGTATTGTCCGTGCGGGATGTCTGGACGGGCGCGGTACGCACCGGCGCGACCGGAGGCGGTGCCGGGGGCGTGTCTTTCTTCTTCTTCTTCCCCACCATTTTTTTGTTTTTCCTGGGCGTGGTGCTATTTCCTTAATGGGAGGTCCTCGTGAGACGCGTTGACGAATCTTTCAAACGTGGGCATCACGCATAGCCGCAGAAGCAGCGCCGGGGGAGGCTTCCGGTGTCTGCCCGGAGTACGGCGCGGCCAGTGGAGGCGTGCGTATGCGTGGAAGGTCGTCTGGATCCGGAGGGAGGAGGACGGGGCCTATAAAAAAACTCCATCTTCCTATTAACTATAAGAAGCCAGATACCCCCGGCAAAGCCGGGGGTTTGAGAGCGCGTGAACCGCTCAAGGTGGTTTGGAAACGCGTGAGCCGCCTAAAGGCGGCAACTCTCAGACCAAGCTTAACTGGCCTATCCGTTTATCTGTAGTAGTTCAGACTTGATCAGACAG
>APFI01000084.1 GCA_000403945.1 Desulfovibrio sp. Dsv1 | reverse complement strand
GAAAGGGGACTATCCAAACTGGCTGGGGGCGCTGTCAATTCCACATCAAACGACGAAGAACCATAAAATCTTTTGTTGACGGAGCCACCGCGCGTTCCGCTGGCGAGCCTGTCGGCGTTCATCGAAACATCGCCGCGACACATGTTTCATGCGGCTGCGGCGATTGATGGCATCTCGTCTGCCATGTTATCGCCTTTCAGGTGAGACAGAGACGGACGAAAGCTGTTTCGGTGGAGTCCGTAAAGGCGAGCGAGGAAGAGGCGCGGATGGAAGAATCGCCGTATCTGGTCCGCCGAAACGCTGCGGCAAGGTTTATGCCGCAGTGATTCCCGATGCTCAAACCGGGACATTGATGCCTGTCACTGGGGGGCGGGTTGAACCGGACAGCATTGTATACACAGATACATTCACAGCATGCAATGCATCAAATGTCGGTGCGTTTCATCATCATCATCATCATCATCGCATGAATCACTCAGGGATTTTCGCATTGCAGGGCAATCATGTCAAAAGGATGGAAAATTTTTGGAATCAGGCCGGATCACTTCCACTGGTTTGAAGGAGCGTGAGTGGCGCTTCAATGGAGGCGATCACAACCAACCGCTGACACGGTTGATTTATTGGCTTAGGCGGGCTGGACGCTAACCCTGGCCAGGACAGCCCCAAAATAGTAGTGAAAGAGATTGAACAATTCAAAAACTGAAGCGCGGACTTCATCAACTTCAGACAGTGGGACCAGCGCGTATTGCTGGTTAAAAATGAGCCTGTATAAAGGCATTTTTCCACAAAGGAAGAGCCAGGATTTTTACTCTGTTATATCATTCCAGACGTTCTACAATACCTCCTGCCAGTACTCTGCCGTCGACGTCGTAAAGGGCCGCCAACTGGCCTGGCGCGCTGGGGAATTGCGGCGCAGTCAGGGTGATATGCAGGCGGCCCCGCGCATCCAGGCGGGCGCGGGCCGGAGTGGCCCGCTGGCGGTGGCGTAGGCGCGCCCGGATCTGTTCCGGCCAGTCCTCTGGCGGCACAAGAATATTGGCCGGGCCCGTGACGCAGGCCGTCATGCCCAGCAGGGCGCGCGACCCCACGATCAGGGCGTTGGCATCTCTGTCTTTGCGCAACACATAGAGCGGTTCACTGTGGGCGATGTCCAGTCCCTTGCGCTGGCCTTCGGTATAACGCCAAAGACCCTGATGCCGCCCGATTTCACGTGCCCCATCCGCTTTACAACCCGGCTTTTCCGCCAGCAGCACCGGGCCCGTCCCCGGCGGCGTTATGCCCTGGGCGCGCCATCGCGCCGTCAAAAAGGTGCGGTAGGCGGCCTCGCCGTCCGGCACAAAGCAGATGTCCTGGCTTTCGCGGGGCAAAGGCACGCTCAGACCGGCCTCGGCCACCATGGCCACGCTTTGGGTTTTGTCCTGGTCCGCCAGGGGAAAAAGGGCGCATTGCAGGCGCGCAGCAGGGGTCAGACTGAGAAAATAGCTCTGGTCCTTGACGCTGTCGCGCGCGGCGGCCAGGCTTGGCGGCGCGTTTGCATCCATCCTGCATGGCGGCAGCAGACGGGCGTAATGGCCGGTGGCCAGCTTATCCGCGCCCAGAGCCAGGGCCGCGTCCAGCAAGACTCCGAATTTCACGGCCCGATTGCAGAGCGCGCAGGGATTGGGCGTGCGCCCTTCCGCATAGGCGTGGGCAAAGGGATCGATGACTTCACGCTGAAAGACGGCGCGCAGGTCCACAGTATGCAGGGGGACGTTCAGAGTGTGGCAGACGGACTCCAGACCCGGCAAGGCGTCGGCGGCCCCGTCGGGACGGGGGGCGGATTGTTCCGGTAGAAAAAGACCGTGCAGGGCCAAGACGGCGTAACCGGCCCGGCGCAACAGCAGCAGGGCGCAAAGACTGTCCACGCCGCCGCTGACGGCAACGGCGACCCTGGTGGGATTCTTTTGTCTTCCGGCGGCTTCAAACGGCATTTTTGACTCCGGCCATCATGCGCCGGCAGAGTATGATTTCACCGTCATAAGGCCGCTTGCTGTGCCGTGGAGGCAAAACGCCGTGCTTCACAGGCCTGTTCAAATTACAGAATCTGGTTCAGGAACTGCCGCAAACGCGGATTGCGCGGCGCCGTGAACAGGGTGTCCGGCTTGCCCGCCTCCACGATCTGCCCTTGGTCCATAAAGATCAGGCGGTCGGCCACGGTACGGGCAAAGCCCATTTCATGGGTGACGCAGATCATGGTCATGCCTTCTTCGGCCAGATTGACCATGACGTCCAGCACTTCGCCCACCATTTCCGGGTCCAAGGCCGAGGTGGGCTCGTCAAAGAGCATGATGTCCGGCTGCATGGCCAGCGCCCGGGCGATGGCCACGCGCTGCTGCTGGCCGCCGGAGAGCATGGCCGGGTAGACGTTGGCCTTGTCGCTGATGCCCACTTTTTTGAGCAGGCCCAGCGCGCTGTCCTCGGCTTCCTCGCGGGAGAGCTTGTGCAGCTTGATGGGGGCCAGAGTCAGGTTCTGCAACACGGTTTTGTGCGGAAAAAGATTGAACTGCTGAAAGACCATGCCCAGATTGCGCCGGATGAGATTGATGTTGTTCTCGCGGCTCATGATGTCTTGGCCTTCCACCATGATCTCGCCCTTGTCGATCTCTTCCAGGCGATTGATGGAGCGCAGCAGGGTGGACTTGCCCGAACCGGAGGGGCCGATGATCACCACCCGCTCGCCGGAGGAGACTTCCAGACTCACATCCTGCAGGGCAGGCAAGTGGCCGAAATACTTCCAGACATGCCTGATGGTGATGATGGGATCGTGTTCGTTACTTTCCGTCATAGTATTCAGCCTGGATTCTGAATGGGAATTCCACCCGGTTGAAAATAATAATATTTTTTGAAAAAATAGTTACATGCAGAAATCAAACTATGGCAATCTGCGCGCCGCAGGCTGTTGATATCCGCCTGTGATGGTATGGTCCCTCTTCGATGATTGTGTGGCCGTAGGGATTGGCATATGGGAATGTCGGTGTTTCGTCAAGAAATTGGCCCCCAGGCCATCTACCCTAAAGTGTAGTAGTTCAGCCTTGATCAGACAATTCTCTCCGTTTTGAGGTTTTGCCTGTCCGCCTAGTTAAGCTGTCCGAGCTTTTCGTTCAGAGCTTTTTGCCATCAGGCAGGGTTTGCATGGGCGTCCCGCCGCGGCACATTTTTCCTTGATGGGTTCTTTCTGTATTGCAGTACTCCAGCCAGATATCCGGATCGCTCTGCGGATCCTCCAGAGAGGGGTATAAGTTACGCCTGAATGCAACCTGGCAAAACTCATGCGGGATGGTCTTGTGGAAGCGTTGGCAGATGCCGTTGGCTTGCGGATGACGCGCCCTGTTCTGGCATGTTCGATGCCGTTCACACCAGGGCAGAGCCGGTAATCATGCGTTTCCAGCTTGCCGCGGTATTCCGTGCCCCGATCCGTCAGGATGCGGATAACCCACATTTGCTGTGAAGCAAGGAAAGGCAAAGCCCGGTCATTCGGCACGTCTGCCCCAGTGATGGGTGTCTTGGTGGCATATGGTTTGGCTGTCGCCC
>APFI01000083.1 GCA_000403945.1 Desulfovibrio sp. Dsv1 | reverse complement strand
CCGTGCCCCGATCCGTCAGGATGCGGATAACCCACATTTGCTGTGAAGCAAGGAAAGGCAAAACCCGGTCATTCGGCACGTCCGCCCCAGTGATGGGTGTCTTGGTGGCATATGGTTATTTCGAGGAAGTATCCACAAGGGTTTGCTGACAGATGCGGCCCACGCCCTTGAGCGTACCCACATAAAAAGTGTCCTGACTGCCGGGATAGCCGGGATGATGATGGCTCTCCATCTCACCGCTTGCCTCATCATCCCGCTTGCTACGCTCCAGGGCCTGTACCCGCGCTTCGGTCAGCACCATGCCCTGTTCAGTGGATATTCTTTCCAGGGCTGTCAGAGGTTGCTTCATGGAAGCAAGATCATGCCGCGGCCAAGTTGCTGGCCCTGACTTGCCCGCATGCGGGAAATGCCGTGGCGAACTCGACAACAGCCTGTTCAGTGCCTTCTTCCACACGATTTTTCAAATTCGGTTTCCCGCGGCTGACCTCAAACAGGGCTTCAACTCCACCGGCCTCACGAGCAGCCTGACAGCGGTAAGAGGTATCCCTGGAAAAGCCCATGATGCGGCAGGCGTTGGAGCTATTCCCCAGTTCCGCGGCCAGGCCGGGAAGGCCGGTCTTGTGCTTGATGACACTTTGGTTAAAACTTTCCATTGGGAACTCCTGGGCATGATGTCCAGTTGATGGGTTGTGTGCACTTCCATCAAAACGGAGTTCCCTTTCCTTTTCAAGGGACTACTG
>APFI01000082.1 GCA_000403945.1 Desulfovibrio sp. Dsv1 | reverse complement strand
GGCTCCACCACGGCGGGCGGGGCGGGCGGCGCGGCGGCTTCCGGCGGGTCGGGGTCCGGCTCCCTCCCTGACGCCGGTGTCGGACTGGCGCAGCAGTACGCCACAAGCGCGCTCATGAGCGGGGCGGGCGGCGCCGGCCTTTTATCCGGCATCACCGGTAGCATCAATTCCGCCGTGGCCGGCATGTTCCCGACCATGTTCGCGCCGTCGGCCACAGCCGGGACCATCAACAGCGCTCTCAATGCCTGCGTCGAGAGCGTCACCGGCACGGCCGGGACGCTGCCCACCGCAACATTCACAAGCCTCCTTGGCAGCGCAGCTCTGGCGGGCGGTCTGGGCTCTCTGGGATACACACTGCTGGGCGGGGCCATCGGCCTGCCGCAAGGCCCATACAGCGGCATCACATCAGGGCTGGCGGGTGGCCTTGGATTCCTCGGCGGTTCGGCCCTGGCATCATCGTCACTGCTGGCCGGGACAGGCATGGCCGCCGGGGCCACGTTCGGCTCCGTGATCCCCGTGGTGGGCACCATCATCGGCGCGCTGGCCGGGGGCCTGCTGGGGTCGGTATTCGGCGGTTTCGGCGGTGCGCGGGACGGCAAGCCCACGTATGATTGGCACTTGCATCAAAGACTCTGGGAAAAGGGACCGGAAGAGGACGCGCCCTGGGTATTTGACGGCTATCGCGGCAGTTACAAGGGCGAGAAAGGCGATGCCTATCACGTGGAATCGTGGGGCAAGTGGGGCATACCCGGCGAGC
>APFI01000081.1 GCA_000403945.1 Desulfovibrio sp. Dsv1 | reverse complement strand
TCCGAACAGAGCTGGGCGCTGGCGGATGCGCTGGGCAAGGTGTCCGACTCAATGAGGGACGATTACCTGCGGGGGCTGGAACGGCAGGGAGAGCTGTATCATTACAATCGCTGGCGCGGCGGGGACATTAGCGAGAAAAATCTGCAAGAGTCGGCTGAAGCGTACACCGAAAAGGCCGTGGGGCACATGGCGAATGCGCTGGGCAATGTGAACCTGCAACCGCTGACCATTGCCGCCGACGGCATGGCGGCCGATACGGTGGACGAGCTGGGCCAGTCGCTGGCGCGGGCATTTTCGTTTTACGATGTGGGCGAAACCTTCAAGGATGAAAAGGTCAAGGCCAGATTTCAGGCTCAGGCCCGCAAGCAGATTGTGGACGCCTTCGCGGGCCTGGATGTCTCCTTTTTGCGCGTCAATTTCGACAAGTCCAGCTTCGCCGGGCTGCAACAGGCCTACGCCGCCGTGCAGGCCTGGAAGGTGGTCACATCAGGCATCAGTGGTATCATCAGTCCCCTGTCCGAGCTGGCCGGCCAGCTCAACACGGCCACAACGCAGTTTGACGGCTGGGTCGCCAATTTGCGCGCCCTGGGCTGGCAGGAGGAGGCCATTGC
>APFI01000080.1 GCA_000403945.1 Desulfovibrio sp. Dsv1 | reverse complement strand
AAAAAATGAAAATCCCTACAACCTCAGCCTGTTAGATTTGGTGGCTTAGCCGGACAGCAATGTACTTAATTAATCATTGCGATTGATGATAGTTGCGCTAACAAATGAGCATCTTTGTTTGAATTTTTAACTTCAAGGCGCCCAAGGACAGATTTCTCTGTCTCTGGGCTTCAATATATGTCTTGCAGGAGCCTTTGCTTTACCTGAGCCTCCACTTCAAGGAGCATCGCCAGTATTATTACGTTCTGCTGAACGCTGTCCGCGCCACCGGCGACTGGGAAGCCTGGCTGATGTTCTTTGCTGAAGCCGTGACCGCCACCGCCACGCAGGGCGTGGAATCAATCAAGAAACTGGCGAAAGTTTTCTTCAGGAACGCGGATCGCATAGGCGGGCTTGGCCGGGCCGCGCCTTCCGCCACGCATGTGCATACCGCCTTGCAGGAAAGGCCCATAGTCACCGCGACCTGGCTTGCCGAAAAGGCATGCCTGACTGTGGCCACGGTGAACAAGGCCCTGGCGAACCTGGAAAAAATAGGCGTCGTGCGCCAGTTGAACGACAACAAGCGCAATCGGCTTTTTGCCTACGGACAATATATGGATATTTTGAACGCTGAGATCCGGTGAGGGAAGCCGCTCCATGAAGACTATCTATTTAAATTGGTATGGCACATTTACTTATAATGATATTAGCAATGGCCACCATTGCGCAGAGTGTTATACAAAATGCCTTGAAGACAATGGCATGTACGCTATAACAGGAAAATAAAAATATAAATATAATACAAATATTCAATATATAGGAATCACAACACAATATTATGTTAAGAGATTTTATAACCATCATAAACTTGATAAGATCAATCGCGATGTAAAAATATGGTTAGGCAATCTTTCAAATTTAAGAACAACTACAAAGAAACACTTCGAAGATGTCGAATATATATTAGTATACTTCAACGATGATTTATACTTAAATGAGAGAAAAATAATCCAAGCTCCAAATTTTGACTATGCTGTAATATCAAAATTCTTTAAGAAAGATGGCATAAGTCCGTATAAAATGTTCCTACTATAGTACGTGATATACCAAAGGTGTTAATCTGGAACCACGGAGTGAAAGAATTACGCTATTGCCGGAAGTTGACCACTTTTACACTAGAATAGACGTGCAATCTTAGTTGTCTAGAAGTCATTTCATAATTCCTTGATGACTCTTCTGAGTAAAATCATGGAAAATGCCAAATGAACAAAGGCGGTAAAGTATTGGTGGAATCTGTCCCAGCGTGCCATTGTCCGCTTGAACGTATTGAGCCAGGCAAAAAGTCGTTCGATTTTCCAACGGCGGCGATTGTAACCCTCCCTTAACATGGTGCAGACCAAAACTGGAGACTTCTGGTAAATCATCCCCAGGAGGGAGCCATGAAGAAGTCACGGTTTTCCGAGCACCAAATCATCACGATTCTCAAGTCGGTTGAAGCGGGACGGACTGCCAGGGACGTATGCCGGGAGCATGGCATAAGCAGCGCCACGTTCCACGGCTGGAAGAGCAGGTTCGGCGGCATGGAAGCTTCGGACATCAAGTGTATGCGCGATTGTATCTTTATCAATGCGGACAAGAACCGTGTTGCCAGCCGTCATGGGTATCCAACGATTAACGTTGCCTGTTAACTTGACCTTACCCCATGGCGTATCCCACTTGTAAGTTAGTGGTTCCTGTTGGGTTACAGGTTCTGTTCTGCCGGCAAAATTTTTCTGGCGTCAGCCAGCCCAGCGAACTGTGCGGCCGCCGCTGGTTGTATCCTGCCTCCAGGTTTCAACCGCCTGACGGGCGTCATGTACGGATAAAAACACATGTTGATTCAAACACTCATCACGAAATTTCCCGTTAAAACTTTCAATATGCCCATTGTCCGTGGGTTTCCCCGGACGAGTAAACTCTATCGCAACGCCATGCGCAACTGCCCAGGCATCCAGTGCCTTGCCACTAAATTCCGGGCCGTTGTCAACTTTTATACGTTGCGGCTTTCTCCCCTGGAGGCGTAATCTTTCCAGCACTCGCACAACACGCAGGCCTGGCAGTGACATGTCTACTTCCAGCGCCGGGCTTGACCGATCCCACAGATCCGCAATCGTCAAAATCCGGATGCGACGTCCATCCATAAGGGCATCGCTTACAAGATCCATCGCCCACAGCTCATTCGGACTTGGAGGGCCCACCTGCTCGGCACGGGTATGACTTGGGCGCTTCGCTCGTTTCCGTGTCCGCAGAGAAAGCCCCTCCTCCTGGCAGATTCTTTCTGTCCGCTTATGGTTCCGCACCAGGCCCTCACGCCGCAGCAATTCATGCAGGCGAGGAGAACCGAAGCGCCGCCGCTCTTCCGCCAGCTCCCGCAAGCGGGTACGCAAAGGCAGATCACGATCCTCGGGTGGCGGCCGCCTGGCGGAACAGCGGTTCAACTGGATCACTCGGCAGGCCCGCCGCCCTGAGAGGCCGTGTTGCGCCTGGATATAGCGCACGGCTTCCCTCTGGGCTGCGGGCTTCAGAAGTTTTTTGAGAGCACGTCCTTCAGGACGACAATATCCAGAGCCTGTTCGCCCACAAGCCTTTTCAGCCTGGCGTTTTCGTCTTCTAATTGTCGTGGCCGTTTGGCATCAGAGATTTGCATCCCGCCGAACTTGCTGCGCCATTTATAGAACGTCGCATCCGAGATGCCGTTTTGCCGGCAGGGATCCACAACGCGCACCCCTGCCTCGGCCTGCCGCAATATCCCAATAATCTGTTCCTCGGTAAATCTGCTGCGTTTCATTCTTGTGCTCCCATGCCAGAAACACTAGCTTTTCAATGGTATATTTCCCTGGGAGAGGGTCAAACTCTCTTTCATAATTAAACAAGTCATCCAACGAACACTTGTCGATAGTTCT
Organism: Desulfovibrio sp. Dsv1; assembly: GCA_000403945.1. Taxonomy (GTDB): domain Bacteria; phylum Desulfobacterota; class Desulfovibrionia; order Desulfovibrionales; family Desulfovibrionaceae; genus Desulfovibrio. The sequence goes on along the minus strand of APFI01000080.1, from coordinate 6,487 downwards.
GAAGTGTTCTTTCATAATGCTCAACGCATCGAGAGAGTCGCCTTTACGTGTAATAATTTTTCCATAATTATCAAATTTATCTGACAAGCAAATGTGAAATATCGCACTGTGAACAGCAGTTATGGACAGATCACTATTTCTCGCCTCACTTTCATCAGTGGATAGAGTCGCAAGGGAAGCGTAACCTCGATTGTTGCACTCCCGAGTGATGACCTGGCGGATAGCTTCACGCTCCCCATCATCAATGTATATTTTGCTGATATGTGAGAATGTTCCGACGCTATTCCAGATGAAGTCCTTATTCTGCCAAAGAGTTGAACGTATTCTCTCTATTGGTATATACTGCAATCGTTCAGCAATTTGTTCATAAGTGAGCAGCACATCATCGCTCCACACTCGAAGGATTTCATGTTCAATGACATTAGAAACAGAAGCGCTAATATATTCAGAGTAGGTTTGTGTGAACGATAGCTTGTGAAATAGTCTAGATAGAATACCGGGCAACATTTCTTCAGAGACAATGCTTGATTCAAATAGCCACGTTTCATTTTTGGCATAGAATTCAGCGAAGAAAATAGGTTGAGCTCCGGCAGCGAAGTATTTTTCCACTAGCTCCTTGATCCGGTCTTCCGCCTGAGCTGATACTGCGTAAACTTTTCCATCGTATGTAATTCCGCAAGCTGAAATACGCTTTTTCAGATCCTCGTCAGACAACATAATTTTTTTATCTAACGTTTCTGTGGCAAAAGACTTAAACCGAGCCACAAAATAAAATTCCGGACAATCTCGTGACTACGCTATCTAAGACAACTCCAATTGTTAATATTTTTCGAATTATATTCTTGGCCCGGCAGTGTGCGTGAACTGAAGAATTTTGTAGAGCACGGCATTTGTTTCAGTGAAGACGGACGGCTTACCAAAAAATTGCTGGAACTGCGCTTTGCCTTGGTCGAGGACAGGGAATGCCCCGGCGCGCGGGCTGCGCCCCGCCGCAAGTCTTCTTTCGGCGTAGCGTTCATGGAAGATTTACTGCGCCGCCACGGCCGCAGTAAGGAAGGCAAAAAACGTGGTCCGCCGGATGGGCATCTGCCTGGCCACACTGTACCGCCGTCTCAGGCAGATTGAAAGCGAGGAGGTATGGGCGCGGATACACTGAGCGGAACGAAAGGCAAAGTCCACCCCTCCCGTATGCTGAAGGCAGGGGCGGACTTTGCGTACGGACGTAAAAAGCGCGCTCAGCACAGGCCCAGATCGCGCAGCAGATTAGCCACGGCCATATGCCCCATTTGCTCGGTGGCCCCGGCCGTGGATGAGGAGCAGTGCGAGCCCATGACCAGATTGTCCAGCGTATACCAGGCCGGGTCCGCCGGGGGTTCCTGCTCAAAGACGTCCAGGCCCGCGCCGTAGATGCGTCCTTCTTGCAGGGCGGCCAGCAGCGCGGCTTCGTCAATGAGCCCGCCGCGCGCCGTGTTGATGAGTACGGCGGTTTTTTTCATGACGGACAGGCGTTCGGCGTTGATCAAATTGCGGGTTTCCTCCGTGAGCACCGTATGCAGGCTGATGAAATCGGCTTCGCGGCAGATGCGGTCCACATCGACCCGTTCAATGCCGTTCGCGCGGGCGTAGGCATCGTCCCAGACCACGTCGTGGGCCAGAATTTTCATGTCGAAGCCGCGCGCCCGGCGGGCCACGCATTTGCCGATAGCCCCCAAGCCCACAATGCCCAGCGTTTTACCGTAGAGGTCAATGCCGGTGATCTTGCTCCAGTCCTTATCGCGGCAGCGCCGGTCGATGAGTGCCGCCCTGCGGGCCACGGCCAGCATCAGGGTCAGGGCGTAGTCCGCCACGGCGTTGCTGTTGGCCCCCACAGTACGCGAGACGGCGATGCCGCGCGCCTTGCAGGCATCCAGGTCAATATTGTCCAGACCCACGCCGTACTTGGCGATGGCGCGCAACTTCGGTGCGGCGGCCAGCACGGCGGCGTTCATGGGGTCCACGCCCAGAATGACACCCTCGCAGGGGGACAACTTCTCTTTGACAGCCTCTTCAGAGAGGATGCCGCCGCTGTCGTTGCGGATGATTTCCAGCCCGGCGTCACGCAGGATGTCAAAAAGCTCGGGATTGTTTTTGCCGAAGGAACGGGGTGTTACAAGAATCTTCACTGAATGCGCTCCTCTCGAGTGTGTTGCGCCTGAAATTACGCGTTGTGCCAACGCTATCTCAAGGAGCGGATTTGTCAATGCGGTGGTCTTGCGCGTCTGTCTTGGCCCCACCCGTCTTGACTTTGCGGCGTTCATTGCATACCATTTCTATAACTGGCTTAGATTTTGTATGTTTTCACGGTTTGGGAGTCCGTGTGGTTCTACTGGAAAAAATCAAGGAGTCGGCCATTTCCGTCATTCCGGTGATGCTGGTGGTCTGTCTGCTGCATCTCACGGCAGCCCCTCTGGGCGATGCTCTGGCGGAATTTCTGGTGGGCGGCGTTTTGCTGATTCTCGGGTTGAGCGTTTTTTTGCTGGGCGCGGACATCGGCGTAGTGCCTGTGGGCCAGAAGGCCGGTTCGGCCCTGACCTCCCGCCGCAATCTGCCCCTGCTTCTGGGCGCGGGCTTTGTGATCGGTTTTTTCATTACCGTGGCCGAGCCGGACGTGCATGTGCTGGCCCAGCAGGTTTCCGCCGTGGACCCGGGCATATCCCGCTCCATGCTGGTAGGCATGATCGCCGTGGGCGTGGGCCTGTTCGTGGCCATCGCCATGGGCCGGATCATTTTTCAGATTCCGCTCAGGCTGTTGCTTCTGCTTTTCTATCTGCTGATTTTCGGCTGCGCGGCTCTGACCAGCCCGGCTTTTCTGGGCGTGGCCTTCGATGCCGGGGGCGCCACCACCGGCCCCATGACCGTCCCCTTCATCATGGCGCTGGGCGTGGGCGTCGCCGCCGTGCGCGGCGGCAACGGCAAGGACGACAGTTTCGGGCTCATCGGACTGGCATCCATCGGCCCGGTGCTCTCGGTGCTGATTCTGGGCATGCTGCACAAGGGCCGCACCGGAGCGGTAGCCGAGGTTGTTGAAGCGCACGCTTCCACCCTGCTGGGACATTTCTGGGCTCTTGTGCCCGAGGTGGCCGGAGAGGTCGGCATGGCTCTGGGGCCGTTGGTGGCCCTGTTCGTGATCTTCAAAATTTTTCTGCTGCGGCTCACACGGTATCAGACTATCCGCATGGGCGTCGGCTTGGTCTATACCTTTCTGGGGCTGGTCTGCTTCTTCGTGGGGGTCAAGGGCGGCTTCATCCCGGCCGGACGTGAGCTGGGGGCCATTCTCGCCCAGCATGACTTCCGTTATTTTCTGATCCTGGTGGGCGTGGCCCTGGGCGCGCTGGCCGTCTGCGCCGAACCCGCCGTCTGGGTGCTCAACGCCCAGGTGGAGGAGGTTTCCGGCGGGCACATCAAGCGCGGGATCATGCTGGTGTCCCTGTGCATCGGCGTGGCGGCCGCCGTGGGGATGTCCATGCTGCGCGTGGTGACAGGGCTGAGCATCTGGTGGTTCCTGATTCCCGGCTATATTCTGGCTCTGGCGCTGACGTTGTTCTGTCCGCGCATGTTCACGGCCATTGCCTTCGACTCCGGCGGCGTGGCTTCCGGCCCCATGGCATCCACCTTTATTCTGGCATTCACGCTGGGGGCTTCCCGCAGTCTGGGCGGCAACCCCATCACCGACGCGTTCGGCGTCATCGCCATGATCGCCATGACGCCCCTGATTACCATCCAGATTCTGGGCATTCTTTTCGATCGCCGGGAAAAGGCGGCCGTCCGGCGCCGGGGCGCTTTGCGTAACCCGGCCAGCAGTGCCGCCGAGGAAGAGCGTTCATGAGCGTACTGGCCACAATCTACGCGCCCGGCAAGCTCCTGGTGAGCATTGTGGGCAGGAATCAGGGTGATCTTGTGGTGGAAACCGTCAAACGGGCGGGCGCGCGCGGCGGCACGGTGCTGCTCGGGCGCGGCACGGCGGAAAACCGTATCCTGAGGCTGCTCTGCTTGGACGACACGGAAAAGGATCTGGTGCTCACTCTGGCCCCGGCCGGGGAGATGCCCGTCATCATCAAGGCCCTGCGGGATAAGAACGGCCCGGCCAGAAAGGTGCCGGGCATCGGCTTCGTCATCGACGTGTCCAGCATATTGCGGCACATTTTGCCCGCGTCCGGCGGCCCGGCCCCCCAACCTTCCATTACGGCAACAGGTGAAAACATGAGCGCACAGGCAAGCCACCAACTGATCTGCGTCATCGTCAACGCGGGCTACGCCGACGACGTGATGAACGCGGCGCGCGCGGCGGGGGCTACGGGCGGCACGATCATCAACGCTCGCGGCACGGGCCGGGAAGAGGACGTGAAATTTTTCGGCATCACCATTGTGCCGGAAAAGGAATTTCTAATGGTTCTGACGGAAAAGGCGGCGGCTCCGGACATTCTTGAGGCCATCCGCCGGACGCCCAGTATGAACGAACCCGGCATCGGCATTGCCTTTTGCATGGATGTGGAGAGCTTTTTTCCTTTGGGGCGTGCCGCCGGTCAAAGCCGAGCGCGTCGGGAGATGCCTTTGTTTTGATGAAATGCGGCCCGGCGCGGAAAAGCGCCGGGCCGTTCGGAATGACGGCGAATCCCGCGTTGCGGCCTTTGCGCCGTCATTGGCCTGTTTTCCGAAAAATACGCCGGGACCGGCGCAAGGTTCAACCGCCGCGCCCCGCGTCCTATTTCGGGCATCGCTGGTTTTGTCGAAATTCGTGCGACCGTTCATGCCAGATTACCGCGATCAGGCTTCCACATTCAGTTTGGAGCCGATGCCCCCGGCGGCTAGACCGGGGACCATTTTCTGCTGCATTTCTTGCCCCTTGTCGATGCTGCCGTTGATCAGGTTCGAGACCATCTTGGACTGGAAGTTCAGGGCTTCCCTGGTGAAGATCACGCTCATGCCCATCTGCACGTCTTCCATACAATATGCTCCTTACGTCACGCCGCTGCTTATACTCGACAACGCCTATCGGCCGGAACCTGAAAAACTTCAGGGCATTCTGACATTGAAAATGCCGGAATGCTCCACGCGCATGTGTCGCAAGGCAAGCAGGCTTCAGCATCAAGCGGCATCTTCAATGGTGACAGGCTTGGGTTTCTCGCGTCTGCGGCAATGTGAGGAATGTGCCCCTCGACAAAAGCCGTTGCAGGCTGGCCACAGGCCGTGTACAAGAGGAAAAACAACAGGATATCACCCATGAGCAAGAGTTATGATGACAAGGCCGTGACCATGCCGGAACTGGATGCGGTGGTGGAGCGGCTCTGCCATTCTTCCTCCCTGGATATTGTCTGGCATAGCCCGGCCCAAGGTGCGGCCATGCCTTCGCTGGACGCGTTGCGGGAAATCATGGAACGCCTGCGCGCGGCAATTTTCCCGGGCTATTTCGGCTCCACCAGGGTCCGACGTGAATCCATGCGCTATCATCTTTCGGCCAATTTGGATTCCATTTACCATTTGCTGAGCGAGCAGATCATGCGCGGTTTCTGTTTCTCCTGCGAGGGCCGGAAGACCTCTGATCCCTGCACCGCTTGTGAAAACGGAGGCGCAGTCGAGGCCTTGGGCTTCATGGAGCGTCTGCCCGAACTCCGCCGTCTGCTGGCGGGCGACGCCCAGGCCGCCTATGAGGGTGATCCGGCGGCCACCAGCCCCGGCGAAACCATTTTCTGCTATCCCTCCATGCACGCCATGCTGCACCACCGCATCGCCCATGTGCTCTACAGGCTAAAAGTGCCGGTGATTCCCCGCATTATTTCCGAAATGGCCCACTCGCGCACGGGCATTGATATCCATCCCGGCGCGACCATCGGCGAAGATTTCTTCATCGACCACGGCACGGGCGTGGTCATCGGCGAAACCTGCGTTTTGGGACGCGGCTGCCGTCTGTACCAAGGCGTGACGCTGGGGGCGCTGTCTTTTCCCAAAAATCCCGACGGTACCCTGACTAAGGGCATTCCTCGGCATCCGGTGCTGGAGGACAATGTCACGGTCTATGCCGGAGCCACCATTCTGGGGCGGGTGACCATCGGTTCCGGCGCAGTCATCGGCGGCAATGTCTGGATCACTGACGACGTGCCCGCCGGAGCCCGGATTTCACAGGAAAGGCCACATGCGTAACTGGGCGCGCCGCCTGATCCCGTTGCTTTGTCTGATGGCGCTGCTGGCCGCCTGCGGTCAGAACGCGCAGGTGCGGGCCAAGGGGCAGACCATTGTGGGGGTCGGGGTGGGCAGCCGTTAGGACAATTTTACTAGATTCAGGACTCATTAATTGTCAAAAGGTTTGTAAGAGAGTACTCATAGTGCGCCAAGAGGTGAGCTATGAGTACTCTCTTCTATCTTTCCCGTGCCCAGCCTGATCGAATCAAGCCCAATGCTGTCCGGCTAAGGCCAACTAAAAAAGTCCAGAATCTCAGCAGGATGTGGTATG
>APFI01000079.1 GCA_000403945.1 Desulfovibrio sp. Dsv1 | reverse complement strand
CTGCTCGGCGCGGCCCCTCTGGAAGAACTTCTGAGTCCGCGACGACGAAAAAATGAAAATACTTATAATTTCAGCCTGTTAAAATTGACAAGTTAGCCGGACAATAATGGCATGCAATGCATCAGATGTCGGCGCGTTTCACCATCGCATGAGTCACTCAGGAATTTTCGCCTTGCGGGGCAATCATGTCAACGGAATGGAAAACGTTTGGAACCAGCCCGGAAGGCGCACGCGCCGATTCAACGAAATCAGGCCGGATCACTTCCACTGGTTCCTGAAGGAGTGTGAGTGGCGCTTCAATGGAGGCGACCACAACCAACCGCTGACACGGTTGATTTATTGAGTTAGGCGGGCTGGACGCTAACCCTGGCCAGGACAGCCCCTAAACAAATACGCATATCGTTCAGGAATTTCAGAGGCAAAAATTCGGCAAATTGTGAAGCTCTTTTCCGTTGATTTGACTGCTTCCCAGATTGCGGAATTGTCCGGCGTCAACCGAAATACCATTAACCGTTATGTTACTGCCTTCAGGGAACGATATTGTCCGCTATTATGAGGCGGAATTGCCGGTCAGCGACGAAGTTGAAGTGGATAAAAGCTACTTCGAGGCTAGGCGGGTCAAGGGTCTCAGAGGCTACGGCGCTCACGGCAAAACCATTGTTTTTGGCCTGTTCGGGCGCAATGGGCGCATATATGCCGAAATCGTGCCGGATTGCCCAAGAGCCACGCTCCAGGGGATAGGATAATCCGCAGCCATGTGGGGCTTGAAAGTGTTATCCATATCAGATGGCTAGCGCGGTTATGACGGCCTGATGAATTCGGAATGCCGAAAACACTTCCGGATCTAACACGGCGACAACGAGTTTGCCGGCAGGCGCTCTCGCGTCAACGGGCTCGAAAGCCCTTGGGCCTTCGCCAAAACGCGGCTTGCACGTTTCCGTGACATCCACAACAGGTATATGTTTTGCTTCCACCTGAAAGAATGCGAATTCCGGTTTGACCACCGCCAGAAGGATATCTGTCAGATGCTCCCCAAAATGCTCAGAGAACGAGCTTTCAGCTAGTCATGACTCAGAAATAATTGTCGCCGGTGCCACCGGGTTGCGAAATTTCGCCGAAAGCCAGCGGATGTTTTACGGAATCCGCATATGGTTGGCCTGACAATGGCTCCTTTTGCCAAGTACCATGTCAATGGGACGCTGGGCGGCATTAAAACATTATCTAGTTAATACTCCCAAATATATTTTCGACCGTCGCACGGAGCGCGCCTGATGCAGGCAGAGGGCGAAAAGAAAATTTAGGAACAGTTCCTAACGCAGTTCGGCATACTGTCCCTTCATTCGCCGCACCTTGGCCACATAGAAGCGCGTTTCGCGCACCGGCAGCCGCGCGGTCAGGTCTTCGTACAATTCCTCGACGTTCATGGCGTTGATCCGCGCCACGGCCTCCCCACCGGTCTTGCCGTAGAGACGCAGAAAGCGGTTGGGGCCCATATTGTAGGCGGCCACGGCGCAATATTCGCGCGCCAGTGGATCGCTCACGTCCTGAAAATAGCGGGTCAGTAGAATATGCAGATAGGCCGTGCCGTAACGGATGTTGATCTCGGGCACGCGCAATTCGTCGAAGCTCACGTCGCCAGGATGGCCGTAGAGAAAACGGTGCACCTCGTCGCTGGCCGTGCTGGGCAGCAGCTGCATGAGGCCCATGGCCGATTTGCCGCTGATCAGGGTGGGCAAAAAATCGCTTTCGCTGTGGATGATGGCGTAGACCAGTTCGGTGCTGAGGTGGTAGCGGCGGGCGAAATCCTCTACCAGTTGCTGATAGCGCCGGGCCCGGGAAAACAAGTCGCCGCGCTCGAAATACGCGCCTTCCGACAGCATTCCCTCATCCGCTTTTTTGGCTTCGTCAGCCGTGCGCGGGCTTAGCGGCGTGTAGCCGGAAAGCAGGGTTTTCACCGCCTGCCAGCGCAGGGGACGGCCGCGCGCATCCAAGGCGTCCCCGTACTGGCGGGGTTGGGCCGTCACCAGCAGCGGCATGGACACGCCGTCCAGGGCCAGCAGGGGCGCAAGAGCCGCCGGTGCGGCCGCCTCGCCGAAAAACAGCTCGTCGCCGCCCATGTTTAGGCGGACGCCGCTCTTCTCAAAGCTGATGATCTGCTCCCTTCCGGTCGATCCCGCCAATGAGGCCAGAGCCGGATCGTCCTCTCCGGTCCCGCGCGCCTCGTCCGGGGAAACGACGGCCTGACGTACAGCCCAAAGACGCGTGCCGTCGCCGAGCGGCAGAATGGGTTCAGGCAGCTCCTCGGGCCGTAGGCTGACCACATGGGCGCTGGCCTGGCGGCGCACGTCCGGCCCTTCGCTCTGGGGCACAAAACCCGCCAGCAGGCCCAACAGAAGCAGGCCACCTCCAAGACTCAGCGAAAGAATCACGAGGGTTTTGCGGCGTAGCATAGAGAACATCCTTAAAATAGCAGGGTTCCGGTACCGGCCGTTGGGGCCGTCCGGGGAAAAGCTGCGCGTTCTTTTGCAATTTTTTTGCCACACTAAAAAAATCTATTATTTCAACTTATTATCAAGGAAAGAAAAAATTTCACAACCTGTCGTCAAAAAAATGCCCCCCCATTGACCGGATTCCTTTTCCGCACTATGCTGAGTGTTCCTGAAAAAGCGCCCGCCCCGCCGGTCGAGCTGAAATCCGGCGGGCAAACCACCACGCCGCGGAAAAGGCCGGGCCCATCGTGTCGCAACATTCACCACAAGCCATTCGCGAGGAGATAGGGCGTCTTCTGAAATACGCCCCCCCTGAAATGCGCGCAGCCGTGCTGGGCGTTCTGCCCGCAGCCAAGCACACCCTCGACTCCGGCTATCATCCGGAAGTGCGCGGCATGCCGCTCAAAAGCTGGCGCTGCCTACTGCATTTGCTCTCCTCCGTGGCATCCATGCAGAGTGACACCGAAACCCTGCTGCGGGTTTCCAACGACCTGCTGGGCATTGCCGACCACATGGCCCCGCCCGACGAAGTGCTACGCCAGAGCGCGGAAATCTTGGTCCACGCCCTGCATGCCGAAATGTACGTCTGCCGCCTCAGAAATTCCAGAGGCGAGTGGGTGACCCGCGCGGCCAACAACATACATGGCCAGAGCATCCCCATCGTGGCCCCCTATCTGGACGAGAGCCTGCGCCGCCATCCGGTCATGAGCGCCATCATGGACGGGCATGTGCGCTACGTGCTTTCCAATAACCTCCAAGGGCTGGAGCGCGGCGGCGGATCTTTCGACTGCGTGGTCTACAAGGAGGGCTACCGTTCGCGTCTGGCCTTTGTGCTGCGCGAGCGCAACAACCGTCCGGCCTTCGGGCTGGTGCAGCTCTACACCAAGCGTGAATACGGCTTCGAGGCCTATGACGAGCGTTTTCTCGCCAAGTGCGCGCGCATCGTCTCTCTGACCGTGGGCCGCCGTGTGGCCGTGGCCCGCGACACGCTGGAGAAGGCCGCCGGGGCCATGGCCCATTACGGCAACAACGCCCTCAACGTCATGCGCAACCAGGCCGAGTACTGCGGGGAACTGGTGGAGGACATTGACGCCAACCTGACCCGTGCCCTGCGTCTTTCGCGTGAGCTGATGGCCGAATTTCCCTCGGATTCGCGCGCTCGTCACCTAGCCCTGGAGCTGGAAAGCATCCTGGCCCGCGCGGACCTCACGGAACTGGCCGGGCATCTGGGCGGCGTGCTGGAAGGCACGCGGCGCATGACTCGGATCATCAATTCCCTGAAAAAATCCGTGGAACGACCCCGCCTGATGCACTACGCCTTGGGCCACGACGTGCTCAAACTAGAAGACGACGTTCGTCACGAGGATTAGCATGCGCGCCCGAACTCCCCTCCCCTTTCTGTCCACACTGCAAAGCTACACGCGGGAGGGTCTGCGGGCCGACTTCACGGCGGCGTTCACAGTGACGCCCAAGGACATCTCCAAGGCCATGACCTACGCCATGATGGCCGGGATGCATCCGCAATACGGCATTTACACCTGCTTGCTGCCGGTAATCGTGGCCGCGCTCTGGGGAACCTCGCGCATTCTGGCCGCCGGACCTACCAACGCCATTTCCATGATCCTGTTTTCCACCATGTACACGGTGAGCATGGGCGGTGTGCTGCTGCCCGGCCCGCCGGAAGAAATGCGCATGCCCTGCATTTTCGGCCTAGCCCCGCTCTGCGATCTGATCCAGGTGGGCATGGACTTGGCCCGGCTGGGCGATCTGGCCAACTTCCATTCACTCATGGTGACCTTTGCCACGGGCATGGTCTTTCTGATCGCGGCCAGCCAGCTCAAGGTGGCCTTGGGTCTGCCCGGCGTGCAGCCTGTGGACTTTTCCCCCCAGGTCTGGCTGGCAATGTGGCAGTTCGGCCAGACCAACTGGTGGAGCCGGCTCTTGGCCCCGCAGACCATCGGGCTGACTTGGCTCTTCAACCTCTGCATCTCCCGGCGCTTTCCCTCCACCTTGGCGGCCTTGGCCATCGCCACCCTCACCGCCATGATCCTGGACACGCAGAGCAAGGACGTGCCCTGATGGGGACCATTCCCAGCATCGTGCCACCCGCCCTCAGCCTCCGCCTGTTCATGCCCGCCTCGGCCATTGCCCTGCTGGAGGCCGTGCAGCCCCTGTCCATCAAGGGGGACGGCCTCAGCGGCAGTCAGGAACTCATCGCCCAGGGGCAAGACAACATCACGGCATGCCTGACCTCGGGCATACCGGGCTGCGGTTCCTTTACCCGTGGCACCCACATGGTGACGCTGGGAGCGCGCACCCGCATGGGCTCCGTGTTTTCCGGCATGCTGCAACGGATCACCTGCCGGAGCGACGTCTGCGATCTGCCGCCCTCCGGACAGTTCCAGGCAACGGCCTCCGGGCCTTCCCCCAACCCGAGGTGACTATGCGCGCCGCCAGATTCTTTCCTTTTCTGGAGACCCTGCGAACCTACACGCCCCGCGATTTCCGGGCGGACTTCATGGCCGCGCTGACCGTGACGCCCATGGCCATTCCCCAAGCCATGGCCTACGCACTCATCGCCGGGGTGCATCCGCAGTACGGCATTTACGCCTGCATGCTGCCGGTGATCGTGGCCGCGCTCTGGGGTTCGGCCCGCTACCTAGCCGCCGGGCCCACCAACGCCATCTCCATGGTGCTCTTTTCCACCATGGCCACGGTGAGCGTGGGCGGCACGCTGCTCTCCAGCCTGCCCGAGGAAACGCGCATGACCTATGTTTTCGGCATGACACTGCTCTGCGGGCTGATCCAGGTGGGCATGGGCCTAGCCCGGCTGGGCGATCTGGCCAATTTCATCTCCCACTCGGTCATGGTGGCCTTTGCCACGGGCGCAGCCCTGCTCATTGCCGCCGGACAGCTCAAAACCGTGCTGGGCCTGACAGGTCCCAAGCCTGCCGGATTTTTTCCCCAGATCGGCATGGCCGTTCAGAATATCAATCAGATCAATTGCTTGAGCCTAGGTCTGGCCCTGCTGACCATCGTCCTGATCTTGGCCCTGCGCCGCATTTCCCGGCGCTTTCCGGCCACACTGGGCGCGCTGGCCCTGGTGGGGGCCGCAGGCGCGTTCTTGCAGGTCAAAGAACGCGGCGTGGCCGTAGTGGGCCCCATTCCCAACGTCATCCCGCCCTTTTCCCTGCCTCCGGCTTTCGACCTTACGGCTCTGGGCGATCTGTTCATGCCCGCCTTGGCCATCGCCCTGCTGGGCACGGTGGAATCCCTAGCCATCGGCAAACAGATGGCAGCCGTCAAGGGCGACAGCTTCGACGGCAGTCAGGAGCTCATCGGCCAGGGCTTGGGCAACATCGCGGCGGGCCTGACCTCGGGCATTCCGGGTTGCGGATCCTTCACCCGCAGCGCGCTGGTGGTCTCCTCGGGAGGCAATACCCGCATGGGCACCGTGTTTTCCGGCCTGCTGGCCCTGCCTATGCTCTTTGTCCTGGCCCCGCTGATGAGCTGGCTGCCCCTCTCCGCCCTGGGCGGCGTGCTGCTGCTGATCTCTTTCCGGATGATCGACCGGGAGGCCATCCGCCTCTGTCTGGTAGCGACACACATCGACCGCGCTGTGCTGCTGCTGACCTTCGCCGCCACCCTGATCCTGGACCTGGAACGGGCCATTTTCGTGGGCGTGCTGCTCTCACTGGTGCTGTTCATCTACAAGACCGCCCACCCACGCGTGCGGCGGCTGCGGCCCGATGATCCCCTGCTGCGCAACGCGCCTCCGGACCTGCCGTCCGGCGTGGCCGTCTACGTCATCGAAGGCACTCTCTTTTTCGGAGCCATCCACGAGCTGGAACACCAGCTCTATGAGGAAGACCGCAAGCCCGCCCGCCTGGTGGTGCTGCACCTGACCCGGGTGTTCTGGCTGGACGCTTCGGGCGCGCACGCCCTGGCCCAGTTCGTGGAGCGCTGCTACGCCCGCTCCATACCCGTGATCCTAGTGGTGGGCAGCCGCAATGTACGTGAAATTCTCCAGCGCACCGGCATTCTGGACTATCTCAGTTCCGGTTTTGTGGCCGAAACCACCAACGAGGGCCTGCATCTGGCCGCCAATCTGCTCAACCGGGTTTGCTGCCGGGGCCAGTGCGTATTCCCCGCGCCGGATGCTCCGCCGCCTGCGCTACCCGCTCCCGTCGCGCCGGGCGGAAGCATTCCCCCGGCCGAAGAAGCCGGAGCGACGGCTGCGTCCGTCCCGGCCGGCCAGTCCCGCACTGTGGCCGACGCTGCGCCGGGGAATGCCGGACCGAAGGAAGCGGAATGTTCATGAGCAAAACCGCTTCCCTGCCGCGCTGTCCTGCCAATCCCGAAAGTCTGCCTTTCAGCCCGGACAAGCCTTGGCTGGCCCCCCTGGCCGGGTACAGCGACCTGCCCTTCCGCCTGCTCTGTCGGGAATACGGGGCCGCCGTCTGCGTGACCGAGATGATCAGCGCCAAGGGTCTGGTCTACCAGAGCCCCGGCACCAACGATCTGCTGGCCAGCCTGCCCGAAGACCAGCCGCTGGTGGTCCAGTTATTCGGCGCTGAGGCGGATTTTCTGCGCCGGGCTGTGGCTCTGCTGCGCGAGGCGGGCTACGGTTGGTTCGATCTGAACATGGGCTGCTCCGTGCCTAAGGTTTTGCGGCAGGGCGCGGGCGCGGCCATGCTGGGCGACGTGGAAAACAGCCTGGCCGTGGCAAAAGCCATGCTGGAGGAAGCCGGACCGGGGGGTGCAGGACGGAGCCGGGTGGGCTTCAAGCTGCGTCTGGGTCTGGACGACGCGTGCCCGGTGCTGCCAGATCTGGCCTTGCGCCTGGAAGACTTGGGCGCGGGCTGGCTGACCCTGCATCCGCGCACCGCCCGTCAGGGCTTCGGCGGCATGGCGAATTGGGACGCCCTGACTCTTCTGTCGCCGCGCCTTTCCCTGCCACTGCTGGCCAGCGGCGACCTGTTCAGCGCCGCCGACGGTTTGCGCTGCCTGAAACAGACCGGAGCCACGGGCGTGATGTACGCGCGCGGGGCCATGCACGATCCTGCCATTTTCGCCGCCCATCTGGCCCTCCTCCGGGAAGAACGGCCCGCTGAGCCCACGCCCGCCGCCTTGCGGACCATGATCCTGCGCCACATGGATCTGGCGCGCGCCTTCTGTCCCGGCAAGGCCGCGCTGTGGAAGATGCGTTCGGTGGTGCCGCGCTACGTGCGGGCCCTGCCCGGCACCCGGACCTTGCGCCAGCAGCTCTGCCGCTGTACAGATTGGCAGGAACTCACGGACGCGCTGGAGAATTTTCTGGGCGACCGATGCTGAAAGGTTTATTCAAATAACGCCATAAGCAGCGCTCAAAATTTTTGTTGCCGACTAGGAAAACGAGCTTTTTATGGGGGCGTGTACTCTTATGACACTCAACCGGAATAAAAAGCGAGGTTTGACAACGCCGGCAGCGAAAAGACTGAACGCGAGGAGCCGGTAGATGGAGGTTGTCCGCGCCAAAACCGCAGGTTTCTGCATGGGCGTAAGTCTGGCCCTGCAAAAGCTGGACACGGCCCTGGATGAAACCGTCGCCGCGAACGCCGACGGGCCGCAGGGCCGCATCCGCACCTTGGGGCCCATCATCCACAATCCGCACGTGCTGGCACACTACGAGGCCAAAGGCGTGCTCTGCGTGCGCGACGCCGCCGAGCTGTCACCCGGCGACCGGGTCATCATCCGCGCCCACGGCATCCCCCGGCAGACGGAGGAGCGCATACGCGCGGGCGGCGCGCTGGTTGTGGACGCCACCTGCCCCAAGGTCAAAAAGGCGCAGCTGGCCATCGCGCGGGCCACGCGGCAGGGAGCAATCCTGCTGCTCTTCGGGGAGGCCGACCACCCGGAGGTACGCGGTCTGGTCTCCTATGCCCACGGCCCGGCGTATGTTTTTGGCAGCCCGGAGGAGCTGGCCGGGCTGCGTCTGGACCCCGGCCGCGCCCATGTGCTGGCATCTCAGACCACTCAGGACCGTAAGACCTTCTCCGGCCTAGAAGCGACGCTGCACGCCCGGTTCTCCGGTCTGACAGTGCTCTCCACCATTTGCGACGCCACCCGCGAACGCCAGGAAGAGGCCCGCAGCATTGCCTCCTCGGTGGATGTCATGGTAATCGTGGGAGGCAGACAGAGCGGCAATACCCGCCGTCTGGCGGATGTGGCGGCGCTGAGCGGCATCGACACCTTCCATGTGGAGAGCGCAGACGAGCTTGACGCCAAAAGATTTACACAAAAAACGCGCGCAGGCCTAACGGCCGGTGCATCTACGCCGAAAAGTCTTATTGATGCCGCTGAAACTTGGCTGGCGTCACGGTAGGTCCGGCACGGCCATCCACCGGGCCGCCCCGCGCGCGGAACAAACCGGGACATCGGGGCTTTCCCCGCCGTGTCAGTAGGAAGAGCGTCTTTTCGGAGGCAGCATGGCTCAGACCAATATTCTGCTGGAAGCCGGCACCAACGAGCTGGAAGTGGTGGAATTCTACCTGGATGAAGCCGCCCCTCCCTCAGTTGGCGAGGGTATGGAGAATGTGGATGCCGATCCGCAGGTGCCCGCCGGTACGGGTTCCTACAGGGGGTATTACGGCGTCAACGTGGCCAAGGTGCTGGAAATCATCCGCATGCCCAAGGTCACGGAACTGCCCGAAGTGCAGCACCCCAGCGTGCTCGGGGCCTTCAACCTGCGCTCCCGGATCATCCCGCTAGTGGACTTAGCCATGTGGCTGGACAAGACCCACCCCCAGACCGACGAACAGCCCAAGACTATCGTGACGGAGTTCAATAACGTCACCACGGCCTTCATGGTGTCCGGGGTCAACCGCATTCACCGCATCAGCTGGGAAAATGTGGAACAGCCCAACAAATACGTGGCCGCAGTGTCCAACAATACGGTCATCGGCGTGGTCAAGCTGGAGGAACGCATCGTCTTCCTGCTGGACCTGGAAAAAGTGGTGGCCAACCTCAATCCCAAACTGGGCCTGCGCTTGGACGATCTGGGCGAGGATTGGGACAACACCGGTTACCGGGCTCTGGTGGCCGACGACTCGGCCTTGGTGCGTGAAATGCAGCGCGACCTGCTGGAAAAGGCGGGCTTCACTGTGGAGGTCGTGGAAAACGGCCGCGAAGCCTGGGAACGTCTGGAAGACTTCAAGCGCCGCGCCGAGGAGGACAACCGCCCCATTACCGATTTTGTGCATATTATGGTTTCGGACATTGAAATGCCGGTCATGGACGGCCTGAACCTGACCCGCCGCATCAAGACCGACCCCATGCTCAAACAGCTGCCGGTGGTGCTCTTCTCCTCCCTGATCACGGACAAGCTGCGCCACAAGGGTGAAAGCGTGGGCGTGGACGACCAGATCTCCAAGCCGGAAGTGACCCAGCTGGCCAAACGGGCCATGGCCCTGATCAGGGACCGGGAACGGGCCCAGACCGAAACAGCCTGATTTTTTATCTCCCTACAAAAATGTAGCAATTACGGGGAATGTGTCGCGCATTCCCCATTTTTTGCGTTCGTCCCGTTTGCAATGCCACATCCTCCGATGTATATTCGCTCTGGCATATTCGACGGAGGGTGCGGAACATGGCTGTTGTACTGGGCACGGCCGGGCATATTGATCACGGCAAGACCTCTCTGGTGCGCGCCCTCACCGGCATCGACTGCGACCGCCTGGAAGAGGAAAAGCGCCGAGGCATCACCATTGAGCTGGGCTTCGCTTGGGTGGACCTGCCCGATGGCGAACGTTTGGGCATCGTGGACGTGCCCGGCCACGAGCGTTTTGTCAAAAACATGGTGGCCGGGGCGGCGGGCGTGGACTTTATCATGCTGGTCATCGCCGCAGACGAGGGCGTCATGCCCCAGACCCGCGAGCATCTGGAAGTCTGCTCCCTACTGGGCATCCGCAACGGCTTTGTGGCCCTGACCAAAACCGACATGGTCGAGGCGGACTGGATCGTCCTAGTCAAAGAGGACATCCAGCGCTTTCTGCAAGGCACCTTTCTGGAAAACGCTCCGGTCTTTCCCGTCTCCTCGGCCACGGGCGACGGCCTGGACGCGCTCCGCGCCCATATCCTGCAATGCGCCGCCGAGCTGCCCCCGCGGTGGCGCGGCGACATCTTCCGCCTGCCCGTGGACCGCGTGTTCAGCATGAAGGGGCACGGTACGGTCATCACCGGCACAGTGATTTCCGGCGCGGTCAATACCGGGGATGAAGCCCGCTTCATGCCGCCGGACCTGCCCACCCGCGCGCGCGGCCTGCAACGCCACGGCAAGCCCGTTAACACGGTGACGGCGGGCCAGCGTTGCGCCATCAACGTGCAGGGCCTGGAGGTCACGAAAATTGAACGCGGTTTCGTGCTGGCCCGGCCCGGCGAGCTTTTCCCCTCCCGGCGCTGGCTGCTCCGCCTGACCTGCCTTTCCTCCTCCCCCCGGCCGCTGCGCCAGCGGGTGGAAATCCATTTTCACCACGGCACGCGCGAATGCCCGGCCCGCGTTGTTTTCCGCGACCGTGACAAGCTGGCTCCCGGCGAGACCGCGCTGGCCGAAGTGCGCTTTGCCGAGGACATGGTGGGCGTGTTTGACGACCATTGCGTGCTGCGGGCCTATTCACCCCTGAGAACTGTGGCCGGGGGCGTTCTGGTCAGCCCCCTGCCGCCGGAACTGCGCCGCAAGGACCCGGAACTGGCCGACAAGCTGAACCTGCTGCGGAATCTGCCCGACCTGCACGAGCGCGCCTGCAACGGCAAGGCCGATGAACGCGCTGCCCTGATCCGCGCCGTTCTGCTCCTGCGCGGCAGGGACGGGGCCGACGAGGCCCGTCTCAGGGTCCTCACCGGCCTGCCTGCGTCCGCCCTGGAATCAGGCCTGAACCTGCTGTCCTCCAAGGCCGAGGCCCTCTGCTGGGACAGGGAGAGCCGATTCTGGATCAGCCAAGCGGCTTTCGCGGACCTGCTGGCGGCATGCTTGGCGTGCGCGGCGGACCTGCACCGCAAGGATCCGCTCAAACCCGCCTTTTCGCGCAACGCCCTGCTGTCCGGATGGAGCAAAAAACTGCCGCTGCGTCTGATCCAGAAGGTGCTGGACGCGGCCCTCAAACAGGGCCGTCTGGCCGTGGAAGGCGAAGGCCTGCGCCTGACGGAGCATAAGGTCACCCTGGTGGCGGATCAGGCGGGCCTGCGGCAAAAGCTGCTGGAGGCCCATCAGCGCGCGGGCCTCACCCCGCCCAACGCCAAGGACGTGTTGGAAGAGCTGGGCGTCAGCGCCAAGGAGGCCGTACCTGTGCTGCGCCTGCTCTGCGAAGAAGGCGCTCTGGTCAAGGTGAAGGACGGCCTCTATTACGACGTTGCCGCGCTGGGCGGCATCTTGGAACAGGTACGCCACTGGTTCGCCGATCACGAAAACCTGGATGTGGGTGGTTTGAAGAAAATTCTTGGCCTGTCCCGCAAATATCTCATCGCCCTGCTGGAATACATGGACAATGAGCGGATAACCGTACGGGTCGGCGACCAGCGCAGCTACCGGGGACGTTAGCTTGTCTTTTCGCCGCCGGCCGGGCCGTTTATTTTCCTTGCCGGCGAACGAAAAGCCTGCGACCTATAAATGTACCAAGGAGTGATATATGCCTGAAAAAATTCTCATTGTGGGCGGCGTGGCCTTGGGACCCAAAGCCGCATCCCGCTGCATGCGGCTGATGCCCGACGCCGAAGTAACCCTTTTGGATGAAAACGTCTACTTTTCCTACGGCGGTTGCGGCATCCCCTACTATGTTTCCGGCGAGATCCAAAATCTGGACGACCTGCGCTCCACGCCCTACCACACTGTGCGCGACTCCGCATTTTTCCGCGCCATGAAGGGCTTCACCGTGCGCAACCAGACCCGCGCCGTAGCCATTGACCGCGCGGCCAAGACCCTGCTGATCAAGGACGTGATCAGCGGCAAGGAGGAAAAACTGCCCTACGACAAGCTGGTGCTGGCCACGGGCGCGATCCCGCGCGTGCCGCCGGTGGCGGGCAAGAACCTCAACAACGTGCTTTCGCTCACCCGCCTGGAGGCCGCCGCCGCCATCCGCTCGGCATGCCAGGAAGGCAAGGTCAGCGAGGCCGTCATCGTGGGTGGCGGCTTCATTGGTCTGGAGGCCGCCGTGGCCTTGGCCGACATGTGGGGCGTCAAGGTCAGCGTGGTGGAAATGATGGATCAGATCCTGCCGGGCGCGCTCTCCCACTCCCTGGCGAAGATGGCCGCCCATGATTGCGAAAGCCACAAGGTGAACATCTACACTTCCGAAAAAGTGCTCAAGCTGGAAGGCAGGGACGGCGCGGTGAGCAGGGTGGTCACGGACAAGCGCGAACTGCCCGCCCAACTCGTGATTTTTGCCGCCGGATTCATCCCCAACGGCCAATTGGCCAAGGACGCGGGGCTGGAAGTGGCCCCCTTCGGCGCGGTGGTGGTGGATGAGCGCATGCGCACGTCAGACCCGGCCATCTACGCGGGCGGAGATTGCGTGTGCATCAAAAATATCATCACCGGCAAGCCGGGCTATCTGCCCCTGGGCAGCATGGCCAACCGCCAGGGCCGTGTCATCGGCACCAATCTGGCGGGCGGCGACGCCACCTTCCCCGGCTATGTGGGTGCCTGGGCGGTGAAACTCTTCGAGCTGTCCTTCTGCGGCGCGGGCCTTACTGTGGAACGCGCCCGCAAGGAAGGCTACGACGCCATCGGCGTCAGTGTGGAGCAGTTGGACCACGCCCACTTCTATCCTGAAAAGAACATGATGAGCTTGGAACTGGTGGCGGACAAGCTCACACGCCGTGTGCTGGGCATCCAGGGAGCTTGCTCGGCGGGCGACGCTCTCAAGGCCCGCGTGGACGCCGTGGCCAGCGTGTTGCAATACGCCAAGCCCACAGTGGAGGACATATCCAACCTGGAAGTTTCCTACGCGCCGCCCTTCGCCTCGGCCATGGACGTGGTCAACGTGGTGGGCAACGTGGCGGACAACGTGCTGGCCGGGCGCTTCAAACCCGTGACTGGCGACGAATTCATGGAGTTGTGGAAAAACCGCAGCCAGAACCACGTCTTCTTTATCGACGCCCGCCCGGCAAAGGCCGGTCAGGCCACGCAGGCCGAGCACCCGGAATGGCACTCCATTCCTCTGGAGGAAATCGCGGCCAGGGTTAATGAGGTGCCCAGAGACCGGCCTGTGGCCCTCATCTGCAATACGGGCCTGCGCGCCTATGACAGCCTGCTGGTCCTGGCCCGCAACGGCATCATCGACGTGGTCAATTCCACGGGCGGTATGCAGGCCGTGGACAAAATGGGGCTGAAGCCGTAAGCCACAGCTTGTATTCGGGGCATCTGCGGGCTCCGCTCCGGCGTCTCAGGGGCGTGGCGCGGAGTCCGTTTTTCTTGCACCTTGGCCGCCGCAGGGGAGGCAGGCGTGCTCCGATCGAAAAACGCGCGCCGCAATTTCCGGCGCAAGGACGATCCGGTCCATTCCGTGCAGCCGCCCGCCGCGTATGAGACGCCGTCCGAAATTTCGGACGTGGACGCGGAAACATCCACGCCGTTCTCCGGCGGATGTTGGACATCCTGCTTGCGAGATCATCGCGGCGCTGGGCCTGTTCATGCTCTTCCAAGGGCTGCTGGAGGACAGCGTCATGGGCCCGATCCGTATGGCCCGTTCGAACAGACCCATGAGTGTAGCGTTCCGCATGCTTTCATGTAGAGCGGGGCAAAAGAAATGGCGCACAAGGAGGGAGGCCGAACCATGCCAGGGGTTCGAGCTTCCATTGGCAGACTCACAGTTAAGCAGGGCCGACGCGCCGCCTTCCAGGGCGGTGGGCACAGGAAAAGCGTATCCGGCGCGATGGCCGCCCCCAAGGCCTAGGTGTTTAGTCCCTTTGAGTACTGGTATACGTTATAGCCAACTCAG
>APFI01000078.1 GCA_000403945.1 Desulfovibrio sp. Dsv1 | reverse complement strand
TTGTACCACATCCTGTTGAGATTTTGGACTTTTTTATTCGGCCTTAGCCGGACAGCAATGATTTCATGTAAATGATCGGAAATCATTTCCGTTTTTCGTCCGCTGAAATGTTCTGAAATTGCCGTCATGTGTTGGTAGACGCGTTGGTACATTTTTGGTAGCGCTTCTTCACGGACGCCCTGTAATTTCAGGGTATTCACAAGACATCACCATACATCATTTCAGGGTTTGCCGCCACTTTTTTATTAAGGCCAAGGAGACGAAATGAAACTCACGGACGTCGGTATACGGCGGGTGAACGGCAATGGCAAGGCGCAGAAGCTTTCCGAAGGCGGCGGGCTGTTCCTATACGTCACCCCGGCGGGCAATGCGCCTTGCGACTCGCTCCGCTGGTTTTTGTCAGGGCGGGCAAGCTTGCGAATGCGGAATGGTCGGAAATCGACTTTGAAAAAGGTCGAATGGCGTATTCTCGCCGCCCGATAGCTATGAACTATTCATATCTCTGCCCAGACGCGTTCCAAGCGGAGAGAGTATATTTCAAACCCGACCTTCGCACGGAACGAGCCTGACGCAGGCAGAGGGCAAAAAGACAATTTAAAAACAGCTCCTAACCACGGCGTCCGATCTCCTTGGCCGGCACTCCGGCCACAATGGAAAAAGGGGCCACATTGCGCGTGACCACCGCGCCCGCACCCACCACGGCCCCGCGCCCGATGCGCACGTCGGGCGTGATGACGCAGTTGGCCCCGATCCAGACGTCGTCCTCAATAAACACTTCGCCCGGCTGATGGCCCTGGCGCATGATGGGCAGGTCCTGCCGCCCGAAGCGATGGTTGGCCGCGCGGATCACCGTACCCGGTCCAATGGCCGCGTGTGGGCCTATCTCGATGCGCCCGCCGTCGGCCCCCAGATGCGCGCAGGGCGACACGGCCACATTGTCGCCCAGAATCAGACTGCCGCCCCCGGCGGTCACAAAACAGCCCCGCCCTAGGCGCACGCCGTTGCCCAAGCGCATATTACGGCAACCGGCCAAGGTCAGACCAGTACCGAATCGCGCCGATCCGCAGGCCGCGAACAGCCAGCGCCAAGCCAGCAGACGCAGGGCCAAGCCCAAGGGCGTGGGCACCCAAGCAAAAAGCGCGATCCAGAACTCCTCCAGCGCGGCCCCCAGACGGGACCACGCGGAAGGGACGGAAGGGGCCGCCGGAACGGCGGAACCAGAGGGACGAACCGGACTTCCCATCTACTTGCTGTAGGCCTTCATCAAATCGTCGCCTTCCATGAGCCGGGCTACCCGCGCCAGATCCTCGGGCGTGTCCACGCTCCAGGTACGGCAGTCGGTGGGTACCATGCGGACTTTTTCGCCGTATTCCAGAATGCGCATCATGTCCACGGATTCATAGATTTCCAGCGGGCTTTCCTTCATTTCATTGAAACGGAGCAGATACTCGCGCCGGAAGGGAATGATGCAAACCTGCTTGCGCATGGGCACCTTGTCCGAGCCTTTTTTGCGGGATGGAATGGGCTCGCGCGAGAAATACAGTGCGTTGTCGAAGCGATCCACCACCACCTTGACCTCGTTGGGGTCTTCAAATTCCTCTAGGGTATCCATGTCGGCCATGAGGTTGACCACGTTGATGGACGGGTCGTCCAGCATGGGCCGCACGGCGGCGTCGATCATCTCAGGCCGGATCATGGGCTCGTCGCCCTGGACCATGACCACGATGTCGGCCCTTTTACCCGTGGCGGCCTCAATCTTGAGCAGGGCCTCGGCCGTGCGCGTGGAGCAGCGCACATGGTGGTCGCCGGTCATCACGCACTTGAGGCCCGCGTTTTTGCAGTAATCTTCGATGATGCTGTCGCAGGTGGCCACATAGATGTCGGAGAGCACCTTGCTCATGGCCGTGCGGAAGGTCACGTGCCCCACCATGGGCACGTTGTGGATCAGGGCCAGCGGTTTGCCCGGATAGCGGCTGGAACCCATGCGCGCCGGGATGATGGCAATGATGTTCATATTCCCTTTCCTTAAGAGAAGATTACCTTTTTTATAGAGTAACATGGCCGGGACACGATATTTTCTGACCGGCAAATTTCACGCCTCCGCCAAAGCTCTGCGACGCAAGCGAATTGCGGATGCTCCGGCGCGGCAACGCTAGTCATCGGTCGGGACCAGATAGCCCCCTTCGGTCTGCAATTCCGGGTGCAGGGCCTTGTGCTCCTCTTCCATGACCCGCAGTATGCCCTGGCCCAGATCCACCGTGAGCGGCGGCACCAGCTTGCGGCCCACCTTGGGCATGAAGGCGTAGGGCGTGACCTGGTAATGGCCGCTGTTGGGATCATTCTGGTAGTTGATGGTCAACTCCTTGCCGAGCATTTCGCCGATCATCCTGAACAGATCCCTCACCCGCATGGGCTGGTTGCCGGAAATGATGATGTTCTGGTTCTCGAATTCCGGGGCCAGCACCGCCAAGGTGGCCGTGGAGGCGTCGTCCACGTGCACGTATTCGCGCAGGGCCGTGGGCGCGCCGTAATAGGTGATGCAGCCCGTGGTCAGGGCCTCGCTGACGAAACGCTCAATGGCGTTGCGCTTGTCCGCGCGCGGGCCGTAGAGCGAGCCGTAGCGCAATATGGTGTACGGCAGGTTGTGCATGGCCTGGTAGTTTTCGATATAAATCTCGCAGGCCTGCTTGCTGCAGCGGTAAAAGCCGCCGGATTTGCCGTAGACGTACAGGGACGAGGCGAAGACATAGCGTTTGACCTGCTCCTTGCGGCAGGCCTCGAGAATCATGACGTTGCCCAGGACGTTGATGCGCGCCGTGTCCACCGGGCGGTTGTTGGCCTCGCCGATGTCCGCGATGCCCGCGTAGTTGAAGACCATATCCGCGCCTTCCACACCTTTGCGCACGGTCTCCTCATCCAGAATGTCGCCTGTGAGCATGCTCTGGTCCGGCCGCAGCCAGGGCGAAGGATGCAGGTCCACAATGGTCACCGCGTGTCCGGCCTCGGAAAGCTTGTCGCAGATATGCGAGCCCAGAAAGCCGGAACCGCCGAAAACAGTGATTTTCACAGCTGGTTCTCCACGCCGGGGCGTTCGGCCCCTTGCCATAAAAATACCGAGTCAATGCCGTAGGCGATGAAGCGGCTGCCCGCCGCCACCTGCCGGGCCAGTTCCGCCGGATCAGGCTGCACGATGTGCAGGCCCATACGCGCCTTGTGTTTTTGGCAGGCCGCCTGAATGCGCGCCATGGCCGCCTTGAAGTCCGGATGATCGAATTGCGCGGTCAGGCCCATGCTGCCCGAAAGGTCGTAGGGCCCGACCATGATGGCGTCCAGACGGGGATGGGTCAGGATGACGTCCAGATTGTCCACGGCCCGGATATGCTCGATCTGGGCCGCCAGAAAAAGCTCGGGCGCGCGTTCCTGCCGGTATTCTTCAAAATTCTTGCCGAAGACGTTGGCCCGGCAATAGCCAACGCCCCGGTATTCCGCCGCTGTTTCGCCCGGCGCTCGCCACGTGTCCTGTCCGGGATACACGGCCCAGTCAATGGCCTTGTCGAGCTGTTCGCGGCTTTCGATCATGGGAAAGATCAGGCCCTGCGCCCCGGCTTCCAACGCGGATTTGATCTGCGTCTTGGTCGCTTCGGGCAGGCGGGCGAAGGGCGCGGCCCCGCCGCATTCAATGGCCCGAAAAATGTCCGGCAGGCCGGTGCGGCCGAAGGATCCGTGCTCCATGTCCACAACCACCCAGTCGTAGCCGGCGTGGGCCATGAGTTCGGCCACGTCCGGCGAGGGCAGTTGCAGCCAAGTGCCCACAGTGGGCTTATCGCGGGCCAGCAGGGCGCGAATGTCATGTACGGTCATAAAATATAACGGCTTGCCGCCGGGGGTTGAGGTTGCGGAGCGGTTCAACATAGCGCTTGGCCGCCCTAGGCGCAATATCCCGGCCCGGGGCCGCTTCGCGGCGGTGGAAAACGCGTCGCCGGTTGCACCCCGGCCCGCGCTGGTACTGGATGCTGACGATGACGGCCTGAGCTTGCTAAGGCAGAGCGGCGAACGCGCCAGCGACCGCGAAAGGCTGAATTTTTCAGGCAGCAGGGCGCAAGCCATTGTATGGAAAAAGGCAACTTTGCAACAGGCGGCTTAATGAGGGCTGCGCCTACCCTTGGAGGAGATGCCCGTATCTCCGGAAACCGGGGCTGTGGGCATGATACCGCGCATGGACATATCGGCATAGGCACCTGCGGCGCGGAAGCAGTTCCGCCGGTTCGTTCAGCAGCGGGGAGGCCCCGGCCGACGTGGCAGCAGCGATGCCTTCCGTGGACGAGACGAAAACGGCGGGGGTCAGCACGATCAGCGGCGGCAAGCATCTCCGTCCCGGCGGAAACAGAAGCGCCAAGGATGCCGCCGGACGCGCTCCGGATCTCCTCTGCTTTCTCTTTCCGCTTGCGCCGCCCGGCGCAGGCCTCCGCCTTCCGGTCAGGACAGGAAGGTTCTCCCGGTGCCAGGGCCGCGCGGCGCGCCTGTTGGACCTTTTCCTTGGCGGCATCCGGGTCGCCGGGCACGGACGAGGCGTCAACGGAAACGTGGCCGCCGATGGCGTACTGCCGTCCGTCCCTTTCTGGTAGGTATGGTCGGCACCGCCGGTCACATGCGCATTGCCTGCCGCCATATGCGCCCCTTCGTGGGCGCGCCTCGGCGTCACGCTGTTTCTTCAGCTCGCGCAACTGCTGCTGGGCTTCGAGACTCAGGCTGAGACTGTCCGCTAGGTCCGCGCCGCTCAGCCGCTTCCGTCGCCGTTCTGGTCCGCACGGCCCGGCAGGCTGAACGCGCTCGTCCCTAGCCGTGCCGCCGGGACCGGCGACGGAAGCGGACGGCGTCAACGGCCCCCCCAAGACGGGCGCTGATGCTTTCCAGAGCTTCGGGTATATCCCTTTTACCTAGGGACGACAAAAACTTCAGACGGGCGGCCCTCTAGGGGCGTGCCCGCGAAACGCCGCCGCGCGACCTCAAATGCCCACATGGCGGTCGAAAATCAGGGCTTCGGCCATAGGCAGAATTTCCAGAAAAGCCTGGGTATAGCCGGACGCGCCTTGAAATCCAGCACTCCGGCATGTTGCAGGGCAACCGCCAAGGGACCGGCCGTGCGCACGGCTATGGAATTCATGTCCATGATGAAGGAACGGTCGTCCTCTTCTGCGCCGAGAATGCTGGCTCGCCGGGTCTGGGGTTTGCCGTCCCGGACCGTGCACGCCAGTTCCGCCCAGAGCCTCGCTGGGTATTGGCCATATACCGCAGCATGGGCACGTAGGAAAGGGGATGGCGGATGTCCAGCGCCTCTCGCCAGCATCAGGCATAGTGTAGACCGCCGGCGTATCCGCCAGACCGCCCGCTGTGGTGGGCGCGGTTTTCTCTAGGTAGCCCCCCATGCTGCTCAGGACGTCCAGCAGGGCATCCGCGCCACGCGCGTCCACGCCGCGCTCTTCCGCCAGGACCGGGACGCTCATCCGCTTGCCGTTACGCAGAAGAACGCGAAAAAATCCAGTTCAGCTGCGGCCGTAAGCGCGCAGGAGCGCTTATAGCCCGCAGCGTCGCGCAGTAATATGACAAGGGGGGGTGTCGTTCATGTCGTCCTCCATAAACTTGCCAAAGCAAATCAAAAAGAGTAGCTTATATAATTCACCTTTACGCTGAGGTCAGTCCTATGTCGAGTCCTGCCACCGCCTCACCTCTAGCGGAAGGTCTGCGACGCGCCCTGCCCATTGTGCTGGGCTATGTGCCTGTAGGCTTCGCCTTCGGCGTGCTGGCGATCAAAAACAATATTCCTCCGTCCCTGGCCGTGGCCATGTCCGTGCTGATGTTTTCCGGCTCGGGCCAGTTCGTCTTCGCCAGTCTCTGGAGCGCGGGCGCGGGCATTCTGTCGGTGATCGCGGCGGTCTTTATCATCAATCTGCGCTATCTGCTGATGTCCGCCGCCGAATCCCCCTGGCTTGCCCGTCTGCCGCGGAGACAGCGCTTTCTGCTGGGCTTGGGCCTCACGGACGAAACCTTCGCCGTACACATCACGGCCCTGCAACGCGGCTGGCCGCTCAACTCCGCCACCATGTACATCTGCAACAGTGCCACCCATCTGGCCTGGGTCATCGGATGCACCATGGGCGCCTTTTGCGGCGAACTGGTCAACGACGTCCGGCCGCTGGGTCTGGATTACGCGCTTACCGCCATGTTTCTGGCTCTGC
>APFI01000077.1 GCA_000403945.1 Desulfovibrio sp. Dsv1 | reverse complement strand
GGGAACCGCTGCACCTGACGCGGCGGCCCGGCGCGGGCGGCGGTCTGCTGACGCTGAACGAAGCGGACGGCAGCATGCTGCCGCCGGAACTTTTGCGCCAACTGCTTTTCGGGGTCAGCCGCGAGGTCTACCGCAATGTCTTCGGCTTCAGCCTGAGCGAACTGGAAAATTTTGAAAGCCTGAGCGCCGAAGGCGTGCGGAATGCGCTCTATGGCGCGAGCTTCGGTCCCGGCCTGCGCGCGCCCGGCGATGTGCTGAAAATCCTGGAACGTCAAGCCGAGGATATCTTCAAACGCGGCGGCAACAAACCCGCCCTGAACACGGCCATCCGGCAACTGGAAGAACTGCGCGCCAAGATTGAGGATGTGGCGGCGGAATGCGCGGGCTTTGACGGCATGGCCCTGGAGCTCTCGCACGAAAAGACCGCCTTGGCCAATCTGCGCCACCGCAAAAGCGATCTGGAAGAGGAACGCCGTCTGCTGGAACGCCGCTTGGGCGTCTGGCGGCAATGGGATGAATGGCGCATGGCCGGAATCCGGATGGAGCGCCTGACCCCGGTAAACGAAAAATTTCCCGAGGACGGTCCGGCGCGTCTGGCCCGCCTTCAGGAGGCCCGAGAAACCTGCGAACGGCAATTGGCGGCCCACAGGGAAAAAGCGGCCCGCCTGCGCGAGAGGCACGACGCCGTGCTGGTGGATCAGCGCCTGCTGGACGCCCTGCCCGAACTGCGCCGCCTCTCCGAGCGCAAGAGCGGTTACCGGCAGGCTCACAGCCTGCTGTCCGGTCAGGAAGACAATTGCCGCCGGGCCGAGGCGGATCTGAACCGCGAACTGACCCGACTGGGACCCGGCTGGAACTGCGAACGCATCCGCGCTACGGACCGCTCTCTCTTCGCCCGCGAAGATCTGGAAAAGCAGGCCAGGGAAATGGCGGCGGCGGACTCGGCCCATCAGGCGGCCGTGGACGCCCTGACCAAAGCCAATCGCGACGTGGAAACAGCCGAGCGCGACGTGGCGGCGGCCCAAAGCGCCCTGGCCCTGCTGCCCGCGCCGGTGGCCGCTCTGGGCGACGAGGCCCGCGACGACCTGCGCCAGACTCTGGCCCGGCTGGAGGAAGGCCGCCGCCAGTTGCCGGGCCGCCAGCGCGCCCTGCATAATGCGCGCACGACCTTTGCCAGGGCGTATGATCCCCTGCGTCTGGCGGCCCCCGGCGGTGCGCCCGGCAATGGCGGCAATAACGGGCCGCGCGACATCCTCGACGGCCTGCTGGCCCGCCAGGACGAGGCCCTGTCCCTAGCCGGCGAGGTGCAGGAACGTCTGCGCGAAGCGGGCGAAGCCTCTCAGGCCGTACAGCAGGCTGAAGAGCAGGTGGAGGCAGTCAAAAACCGCATGGAGGATCTGCGTGACGCCCAGCGCAACGCCAACGGCCCCAGCCGTGAAGCTTTGGACGCCCGCGCGGCGGCCCTGCGCTCCCTGCGGGCGCTGTCGGCCGGCATGGCCACAGAACGCGAACGCCTTCAGGAACTGGACAACAGAATCAACAGCGAACAGGCACCCTCGCCGGTCAAAAGCCTGCCACTGATCGTGGCGGGCGTACTGCTCATCGCTGCTGGCCTGGGCATTCTGCTGGCCTACTGGCGCTGGGGTCTGGCCAGTCTGCCGCTCACCGGAACGCTGGCCCTGCCCGTCAGCCTCTGGTCCGGCTACCTGGTGCTGGCCTGCGGCGTGGGCTTTCTGGCCGGAGGTCTGCCGCGCAGCGGCCCCGAAGCCAAACGCCACCTGCGGGAAATGGCCCAACTGCAGAACCGGCGCGAAACCTGCGCCCTGCATGTAGCCGAACTGGGCGAACAGGCCCGCCAGCTCTGTGCCGCAGCCAGCGTGGACAGCATGGACCTCGTCACTCTGGAAGCCACAGAAATGCTGCTAGAGCGCGAACGCGAGCAATGCTTCAATGAAGAGCGCTCCCGCCGGGACATGGAAAACCTGAAACGCGAAATGGGCCTGGTCAAGGCCCATGTGGGCGTGACTCAGGCCAAGGCGCGCGAAGCGGAAAGCGTTGTCCAGCAGACCCGCCGCCGCTGGCATGAACTCATGCTGGCGTTGCGCGTCAGCAACGTGCCATCGCCGGAAAGTGCGGCCACCTTTTTCGCCAAGGCCGAATCCGCCCGTCTGGCCTTTGGCGGCGTGGCCGCGGCGGAAACCGAACTGCACGCGCTGGAAGACGACCTGCGCGGCATGGAGGAACGCATGCGCGCCGTACCCGCTGTGGCCGAACGCCTGACGCAGGAAGCCGACCGCGCCGCCCTAGTGGAATGTGTGCGTCAGGTGCTGGAATCCTGCCGTGAGGCCGACGCCGTGCGCGAGCAGCGCATCAAGGCCGCAGCCGCGCTTCAAAATCACAAAAATGAACTGGAGCGGGCCGGGAGCCGACAGCGTGAAGCTTCGGAACAGTTATGCGCGGCCGAGGAACGCCTGAGCGCCGCCCGCGAAACTTGGAGCTGCGGCCTGCAAGGCTTGGGGCTGGGCGAGGATCTGGATCCGGAAACCGTGCGCGAGGCCTTCAAGTATATGGAAAACTGCTTGGCCGCCGAATCGGCTCTGGAGCGTGCCCGCACCGAGCTTGTGCAGGGTCGCGCGGAACTGGCCGCCCTGCGCGAACCGCTAGCCGCCCTGCTGGTGTCCCTTTCGCGGGATCCGCTGCATGACGCTGACGGCGCGCCTGACTGGCTGGCCAGTCTGGATGCCGCGTTGGCCGCCGCTGAAAACATGGCCCAGTCCCAGGACGAGCGGACCCGTCTTTCCGGTCTGCTGGCCGAAGAAGAGGACGAGGTGCGCGCGGGCGAAGCGGCCCTCAGCGAGGCTCGCAACAACGAGCGCAATCTGCTGGCCCTGGCCGGGGCGCATGACGCCGAGGATTTTCTGCGTCTGGCCGCTCTGCGCGACGAGCAGCAGGCTCTGGCCCGCCGCCGCCAGGATCTGGAAGACTCCCTGCGCCTAGCCGCCGACACCTTGCCGTTGCCGGAATTTCTGGCATCCTTCCGGGAAGAGGAGCAGGAAAGCCAGGAAAAACGCAGCGCCGCCATTCAGGAGGAGCTCAACGGCATTCTGGACGAGGAACAGAAGCTGGTCACCGCCGTGGCCGGTCTGAACGCCAAGGTCGCCGCCCTGGCCCGGGCCGACGAACTGGCGGAACTGCGCCAGCAGGAAGCCCTGCTGCTGGAGAGCATGGAACGCATGGCTCTGGCTTGGAGCCGCCGGGCCTTGGCCCGTGAAATTCTGCTCAACGCCAAGCGCATTTTTGAGCGTGAGCGTCAGCCGGAGGTCATCCGCCAAGCCTCGGACATCTTCGCCCGCATCACAAACCGCCGCTGGCGGGGCATCTGCGCCTCACTGGAAAATTCCAGCCTGAGCATCCTGCCGGATCAAGGAGAGGCCGTGCCGCCGGAATCCCTGAGCAGGGGCACTCAGGAGCAGGTCTATCTGGCCCTGCGTTTGGCCTACATCAAAAACCATGCGGCCCACGCCGCGCCCCTGCCCGTAATCATGGACGAGGTGCTGGTCAACTTTGATCCGGAGCGGGCCGAACGCACGGCGCGGGCCTTTGCGGAACTGGCCGACGGCAGGGAAGGCCCGGCCCATCAGCTGCTCTACTTCACCTGCCAGCCGCATATGGCGGACGTGCTGCGGGCCGCCGAGCCCGGCGCGGCCCTGTTCAAGGTGGAAAATGGAACTATCACGGCCGATTGAACCGCATCCGCATCCGCAATGGAATTCGCCTGAAAGAAGGGCCGGACGTTACGGAGGTGCAGAATTTGGCGCGCCTGCGTGATCAGGTGCACGCCGGACAAAATTTCCACCGCGCCGAAACACTCCTGCCAGTAAAAAACCTCATCCAGTACGGCGATGCCGATTCCCACACCCATCAAAGGCATGATATTCAGAAAGATGACGGCCTGCCCGGTGCCCACCGCCTTGATGCCGAGATTCCAGCAGACCATGTGGCGCAGACTCCGCCCACCCAGACCACATAGGCCATATAGGCCATGCCCGCCGTGGACAGCGGCGCATAATGCAGTTCACCCGTGAGCAGGCCGTGGACGAATGTGGTCAGCGCCCCGAACACTCCGGCCCAAGCCGTGGTGGTCAGCGCCGAAAGATACCACATGACCCGGAAGCCGATCAGCATATACGCAGCCCAGCCCAACTGGGCGCAAAAGAAAAGTATGTCGCTGTAACTGAAGGAAATATGCAGCAGGGCTTCCAGTGAGCCCTTGCTGAATAGTATCAGCACGCCCAAAAGAGAAATGGCGATGCCCAGCCACTGGACGGGCAAAAGGCGTTCGCACAGAAAGAACACCGCCAGCAAGGCTGTGACTGCGGGCATGGTGAAGGCGATCAGTGTGGTGTTGCCGATTGTGGAGTATTGCAGACCGGTGAACTGGCCACGTTGTTTACGGCCACGCCCATGCAAAACAGCGAAAAAAGACTTGTCCGGGACGGCAGCAGCGGCGTTTTGCGCCGCCAGCGCATGATCAGAATGAAGCGCACCACAGTCAGGCTCACCGGCGTGATTTCCCGCACGGCAAACCTGATGAACAGTGGCTGAACGCCCCAGATGGTGGCCGTCCTCCGCCCTTTTCACAAGACTTGCTTGACGTGTTCTGCTTCAAATTCCCCACAAATGCAAGTTGTGTATTTTTTATGAAAATGAATTTCAATTCTATTGACACTAGGCCCGACCTGTGTCAAAGTGATGTCTACACACCTGCAACGCGGAGAAAAGTATGAATTCATCCTGCACCGCCGTGCAACCCTTGGACGTCAGCCATCGCTTCAGTCACGAAAATTTGCATATTCGCTTAAATACCCGTTTTGATCCACCGCAAGCCAGCATTCTCATCAGCCTTCTCCAGCGCTACCATCAGTCCTGCAAGCGTATTTTTATTGATGTCAGGCAGGTTGAATATCCTGATCCACTTGCAGCTACAGCTCTTAAAACCGCCTTTCTGCACGCATCCTATGAGCCGCAGCGGATTGTTTTCAAGGGCAATAGCGGCTTCGCTCTGGCGGTCAGCGGCAACAGGGTGCTGATCGTTCCGGAAAAGAAGAGGGAAAAACACGTCTGCCGAGGCAACTGCGCCAATTGCCGTTGCGGGCACAAGAAAAACTCTCAGGTCAAGAGTGCATGACAGGTCGAAAAAGGGGAAATTGGAGGTTCCCGGAACAGCGCGCGCACTTTTTGATTGCCACACTTTTAAAACTCGTGCTACCAAGATAGCCGCGACAACGCCGTCGGTTCCGGCCAGCCAAGGGGTGCCGGGAAACGGCGGCATAAATACAGTTTCGAGGAGAGAGGTATGAGCAAAAAAAGGAACAATCCAGGAAAATTCAAGAAACAGTGCATAGTGGCCTTGCTGGCGGCCAGTCTGTTTCTGGGCGCGACGGGGAGCGCCAAGGCCATTGACTTCAAGGTGGCCGGTGAGTGGCTGGTGGGCTTCGGCGTGGGAGACTCCAGTCTGACCAAACACACGCGCGATGCCAAAGGTGGCCCGAAAACAAAATCCAACAGTAGCGATGAGTTCGCCGCAGGCCAACGCGTGCGTCTGCAACTGGACGCGGTGGCTTCCGAAGCCTTGTCCGGCACGGTCTTTTTCGAAATCGGCGACCAGACTTGGGGCAAGGCCGACGAAGGCGGCGCGCTGGGCGCTGACGGCAACAACGTCATAAAAGTCAAGAACGCCTATATTGACTGGCTGGTGCCTCAGACCGACCTGCGCTTCCGCATGGGCCTTCAGGGCGGGGCCCTGCCCAATGTGGCCGGAGGATCGGCCATCATGGACGCCGATGCGGCCGCTGTGGTGGCTAACTACCAGTTCAACGAAAACGTGGGCATCACCGCCCTCTGGATGCGTCCGGTCAATGACAACTTCGGGGGATGGAGAGACAACAAGGGCAATACTCGTGAGTCCAATTATCTAGACAACATTGATCTGTTCGCCCTGAGCCTGCCTTTGAAGTTCGACGGCATTGGGCTGACCCCTTGGGTCATGTACGGCATGATGGGCAAAAATGCGCTGAACGGCAATGACGGCGCTGACGAAAACGGAATCTGGCGCGATGACGGCAAGACCTATCTGGGCGATCCCTGGGGCACGTCGGACGGCAACCTCTCCTACACCCTGACAGGCCGCTATCCCGGCTTTAACGGCACCGGACTGGGCGGAACCAGCAAGGCTTACGGATCCATGCTCTGGGCCGGTCTGCCCATCGCCATCACCGCCCTGGATCCCTGGAACTTTGAACTGGACCTGAACTACGGCTACGTGGAAGCCATGGGCCGCTACGACGTGATGAAACGCGGCAATCCCAGCGACATCAAACGCGGCAGCAGCGAGCGTCAGGGCTGGCTGGCAAAGGCCCTCATTGAATACAAGATGGACTGGGGCACGCCGGGCATTTTCGGTTGGTACGCTTCGGGCGATGACGGCAATGTGAAAAACGGTTCCGAACGGATGCCTTCCTTGTCCGCCTCCGGCAACTTCACTTCTTTCATGGGCGACGGCAATCTGGCATGGGCTCCCAACGGCGAATGGTATGATCGCGACCTGAGCTACGCGGGCACCTGGGGCATCGGCCTGCAGTTGCGGGACATGAGCTTTGTGGAAGATCTCAAGCACACCTTCCGCGTGGCCTACTGGGGCGGCACCAACGCCCCCTCCATGGTCAAGTACATGGCCAACGCCTCTTCCTGGAGCGACGGCTACGGCACCAACGACGGCCCGTATCTGACCACCAACGACGGCCTGCTGGAATTCAACCTGGTCAACTCCTGGCAGATATACGAGAACCTGGAAGCCAACCTGGAACTGGGCTACATCGTCAACATGATGGACAAGGACACCTGGGAAAAGGACGGTTACTACGGCGGCGCGGGCAATGGCGCCTTTGAAAAGCAGGACGCCTGGAAAGCCCAACTTGTCTTTGCCTACACCTTCTAGCGTTTGAAGCCCTCTGTGTGCGTTTCCTTCCCGCACGCAAAATATACGGCCGTCCACTGGAGGATGGCCGTATATTTTGTTCCACGCCCCAAAAAGCATTGCTTACAGCGGAACGCACCCGCCACAGTTTCCCGTAACGGCAAAAAACTCCCCTTTCTTTGGCTTGGCCTCACATGTCCTCGGTATCGCGCACCACTTCCAAAATGAACGGCAGAGCGCGGATGGCCTCAATGAGCTGGTAAAGCTGGGTGGCGTCGCGCACTTCCACGGTAAAACGCAGCTTGGCGCGACCGTCCACAAGATTATCCATACTCAGGCCAGTGATGTTCACGTTGTTTTTGGACAATATATGGGCCACTTCCGCCAGCACGCCCTGCACGTTTTTGGCGATAATGAACATGCCCGCTTCGTAAGGCTTTTCCTCCGCGCCGTCCCAGTGCACGGAGATCAGACGCTCCGGCTCCATATTGGCCACATTGGGGCAGTCGGCGCGGTGCACGCTGACGCCCATCCCCCGGCTGATATAGCCGATGATGGGATCGCCCGGCACCGGATTACAGCACTTGGCAAAGCGCATCAACACCCCGTCCACGCCGGAAATGCCCACGCCCTCGGTCTTGCGGACGGCATCTTCCCTGCTTTCCTTGACGCTGGGGGACGCGGGCGCGGCCGAAGCGGCATCGTTGGGATGCAGCACGGCGCAGAGACGGTTCAGAACCTTGCGCGGGGTCAGATGTGCGTAACCCACGGCGGCGATCAGGTCATCCACGCTCTCAAAATTCATCTCTTGGGCCACAAGGGCCAGATGACCTTCCCTGAGAGCCTTGGCCACATTCAGGCTGGCCTTCCGGCCTTCCTTCTCCAGCATGTCGCGGCCAAGGGTCACGGCGCGGGCCCGTTCCTCGGTGCGCAGATAGCGCTGGATGCGGCTGCGGGCCTTGGCGGTCTTGACCAGCTTGAGCCAGTCCCGGTTGGGATTGCGCGTCGGGTCCGTGACGATTTCCACGATATCGCCGTTCTTCAGCTCCGTGCTTAAAGGCATGAGACGACCGTTGACCTTGGCCCCGGCGCAGTGCTGGCCCACCTTGGTATGGATCAGGAAGGCGAAATCCAGGGGAGTGGCCCCTTCGGGCAGTTCCTTGACGTCTCCGACCGGGGTGTAGACGTAGACCTCATCCTTGAAGAGATCCATCTTCAGCGCGTGCATGAA
The DNA here is from genome assembly GCA_000403945.1 of Desulfovibrio sp. Dsv1. Lineage (GTDB taxonomy): Bacteria > Desulfobacterota > Desulfovibrionia > Desulfovibrionales > Desulfovibrionaceae > Desulfovibrio. The sequence continues at coordinate 7,997 of APFI01000077.1, read as the reverse complement.
CTCGCGTGAATCCGTCTCGTCACCCTGGCGCTCAAAAATTTCCCTCAGCCAGGAAAACTGTTCCAGATCCTTGCTGTTGACCCGGCCCTTTTCCTTGTACAGCCAGTGCGCGGCCACGCCGTGCTCGGCTTGGCGATGCATATCCTCGGTACGAATCTGGATTTCGATGCGTTCGCCCTCAGGCCCAATAACCGTGGTGTGCAAACTCTGGTAGCCGTTGGCCTTGGGCATGGAAATATAGTCTTTGAAGCGCCCGTGCACAGGCCGCCACTGCGAGTGCACCAGCCCCAGCACCGCGTAGCAGTCCTTGATGTCCTTGACCAGCACGCGAAAGGCCATGATGTCGTGCATTTCGTCCAAGGTCAGGGACTGGGACTGCATTTTCTTGTAAATACTGTACTTGTGCTTGATACGGCCATAAACCTGCCCCTGAATCTGGTTTGAAGCCAGCAGGTCCTGTATCAGCCCCACCACCTTGTCGATGATGTGCTTTTCCACCACCTGATGTTTGTCCAGCCAGTGGTCGATCTGGTTGAAGATATCCGGCCGCAGATACTTGAAGCTGAGGTCCTCCAAGTCGCGCTTGAGCAGATACAGACCCAGGCGATTGGCCAGGGGCGCGTAAATATCCATGGTTTCCTGGGCGATGCGCTTCTGCTTGTGGGCTTTCTGGAAATCCAGGGTGTTCATGTTGTGCAGGCGGTCGGCCAGTTTGACCATCAGCACACGCATATCGTGGCTCATGGCCAAGATCATCTTGCGGATGTTCTCGGCCTGGGCTTCCTCCTTGTTTTCAAAGGGGATCATGCTGATCTTGGTGACCCCGTCCACGATATCGGCCACTTCCTCACCGAAATTCTCGTCGATCTCTTCAATGGTGGCCTTGGTGTCCTCCACGGTGTCGTGCAGCAGGCCAGCAGCCACTGTGGGCTCGTCAAAGCCCATTTTCGCCAAGGTATCGGCCACGGTCAAGGGATGGGAAAGGTAGGGCTCGCCGGAAAGGCGCGTCTGCCCGGCGTGGGCTGTGGCGGCGAACACATAGGCCCGCTGGATCAGTTCCAGATTGGCGTTCTGGTTGCTGGCCGCCACGTTATCGAGAATTTCCTGAATGCGGATCATGGGGTCAGCCCTGCCGAAAGTATGAAAAAATGTACAATAAGAAGCTTTCTTTTGACTATGTTCCGACAAGCGCGGGCTTGTCAACGGCGGAAAGGGGGGCAGATCCTCGGAGTTGCCGGTATTTTTCTTGCGTGCCCCACGCCTGGCAACAGAAATTTCCAGTCATAACGCAGTGGCGTCTGTGCCGTGTGGAGGCTGGGCAATGTTGTCCATCAGCATCTCAACCGCGCTTTCCACCGGTCTTTTCACAAAATCCGCGCGCCCCACCCCGGCGCATGCATTCGCCGATGCCGAAGCTGATAATGAAGACCGGGCCCTCTTTTCTCAAGAGGCCCTGGCTCTGGCGAAACAGGCGCTCTACCAGCGGCATGCCGCCAGCCGGGGGCTGGCCGCTCAAGGACCGGCAGGACCAGGCTGATGCCAAAGCCGACAGCGCGGACAACCGACAAGAGCTGTCTCAGCAATTTCGTTCCTACGTGCACAGAAACGGCATAACTTTCCCCAGCAGGAACGCCGCGGGAACGGAAGAAAGCTCTCAAACCGGGGCCATATCGGAATCCCGACAGTCTGAGAAAGGGGACAAAAAAATCAACAAAAAAATTTCCAGTATTGAACGGCAGTTAAAGGATCTGACAAGCCAACCGGAACAGGTGTTGGCCTCGGATATACCTGACGTGGCCAAAGAGGAACAGGCTTCGGCGAACAAGAAAAAGATGGACGAGTTGCGGGGTCAATTACAAGCACTAAAAGCGGAGAATCAGGCCAGACAAGGCGCGAAGCGGACGCCTCCGGAAACCGACGTCTAACCACCCTGAACCATTCCCAGCAGCCAGACCACAGGGGGCGCGAAAGCGGCGGTGAGCAGGCCCGCCAAGATCATGGCCAGACCGGCCATGGCCCCGGCCTCTTCATTTTCCTGAAGGGCCGCCGCCGTGCCCTGGGCATGGGAGATGGTGCCCAGCGTCAGCCCGCGCGCGAAAGGGGAAGCGACGCGCGACAGCGTCAGCGCCCAAGCCCCCAGCAAGGAGCCCAACGTCCCTGTGGCCACCACAAAAGCCGCAGCCAGGGAGGGAATGCCGTCATAAATGGCGGCAATTTCCACCGCAAAAGGAATGGAAACCCCCTTGGCAAGAATGGACATGACAACCTGACGCGGGAGTCCCCCGGCCTGGGCCATGAGCCCGGCGGAAAACATGGCCACAAAGGCCCCCGCGCTCACACTGACAAAAATGGCCGGGGCATTGCGCCAGAGCAGTTTTCTGTAACGGTACAGGGGCAGCGCAAGGCTGATCGTGGCCGCGCCGATCAGGCTGGTCATCAGTTTTTTGGCGGGCTCATAGGTGCTATAGGGCAGACCGCAGAGCAGCAGCACGGCGATTATCACGGCCGCGCTGATGCCGACGACGTTGATCAGCGGATGCCGGTAGCGGAGATACAGACGGAGCACGCACTGATAAACAATCAGCGTGCCCGCCACGCACAGAGACGTCGTCAGGGACATTGCGCTTTTTCCTTCTCCGGCTTGCGGCGCAGAACTCCGGCCAGCCAGCCTGTCACCAGCAGGGGCAAGGCCGTGCTGCCGACAATGGTCCCCAGCAGGACCCAGCCATAGTCATAAAAGACCTCGCCCCAATTCATTAGGCCCACAGCCACGGGGATAAAAAAGAAGACCAAATGCCTAAGGAGAAAGGAAGCGGCCTCGCTTATACAGCGTTCCTTGACGACGCCCGCGCTCAGCAGGAGGAAAAGTACCATGATACCCAGAACATTACCGGGAACGGGCATCTCCAGCACTCTGACCGCATAGTCCGCCAGCCAAGCAATGGTGGCGAGCACAGCCGTCTGCCAGAGCAAACGCCAAGTTTGTCGCATACCGCACTCTCATAAAAAATTACAGCCAAATTGTTCCGGCGAGTCCACATGTTATAAACATCCGCTACGTCCGGGACGGACTATACCGCAATCCCGGCCTGAAGGCCAGCCATCTCCGGCCAATCCAGGGACGGACACCTTTACTTCCTCATCCCGTGAACGTCATCGGCGCAGCCGGAACATTAACCGGGGCCAGCTCACCTTTCCCCTCTCTTCCTGCCCGGCACGGAGGCCAGGCGAAGGCGCAGCGCCTTACTCCACCACCGCATAACGCTGCAAGGCCTTGGGCACCCACCACTTATCGAAATTATACATGATCCCGGCCAGAGTCGGCCGGATGCCCATGAAGCGGCGCTGCACCACGGGCAGTGCGTAAGGAACGAACAAAAAGCAGTAGGGCTGGTCATCGGCCAAAATTTCCTGAACCTTGGCATACAGGCGCGTACGCGCGGCCTGATCCGGCGTGGCGCGCGCCGCTTCCAGCAGACGGTCCAGCTCAAGATTTTTATAGTGGGTGAAATTCAGCCCGCCATCATGGGCCTGGGAGGAATGCCAAATCTGAAAGATGTCCGGGTCCTGGGTGATGGTCCAGCCCAGAATCACGGCGTCAAAACGGCCCTTGTTGACGAATTCACGGATAAAGGCCGCCCACTCCACCGTACGGATGCGCACGTCGATGCCCACGGCCTGGAGCTGGGACTGGATCGCCATGGCCGTGAGAATGCGTTGCTCGTTGCCCTGATTCGTCAGGATGGTAAAGGCTAGGGGTCTGCCGTCCTTGTCCAGCACGCCGTCGCCGTCCGTATCCCTGAACCCGGCCTCGGCCAGCAGGGCGCGGGCCGCCGCCACATCCCGGGCCACGGGCTTGAGCGTGGGGTGATAGGCCCAAGAGCCGGGTTTGAACGGCCCGAAAGCCGGTACGCCCTGCCCCAACAGCACGCCCCTGACGATCTCGTCGCGGTTGATGGCCATGGAAACGGCCCGCCGCACCCGGACATCCTTAAAAAAGGGATGCTCCAGATTGAAGCCCAGAAAAACATAGACCGAAGCCAGATAGCGGTATTTGTGAAAGCGTTCTTCCCAGAATGGGCCGGATGTCTGCCGCAGATACTGGAGCGGGCTCAGGTCCATGACGTCCAGACGCCCGGCGCGGGTTTCCATGAACATGGTAGCGCCGTCCGGAATAATCCTGTAAACTACTTCGCTGATATGGGGTTTGCCGTCAAAATAGGTAGGTGATGCCGTAAGCGTGATGCGACTGCCTGACTCCCAGGACTTCAGGCGATAGGGACCCGCGCCCACTGGCTTGCGGGCAAAAAGCGTTTCGCGGATGTTCTGCCCTTCCAGAATGTGCTTGGGCAGGATGGGATTCATCCAGGAGGACACGGCCCTTGCGAAGAACTGCTCGTAGCGTACCTCAAAGCGGTAGCGGTCCAGCACGCGCAGTTCCTTGATCCGTAAAAAATCCTCGGCATAAGGGCTGCCAGTGGCCGGGTCAATGATCAATTTGTAGGTAAAGGCCACATCCTCGGCCGTGAGTTCCCGCCCGTCCTCCCAAAGGATGCCCTTGCGCAGGATGAAGCGCATCAGCCGCCCGCCCTCCTCCATGCTCCAGGATTCGGCGGCCCAGGGTTCGGGCTGCAAGTCTTTGTTGTAGCGCAGCGGGGCTACATAGAGCATGTCGGCTACCTCATGCGAGGCCGAATCCGAGGTCAGGTAGGGAATCAGGTTGGATGCCTCGCCGATGCTGCCGAAAAGAATGCGGTCGCCGTAGCTCTCCCCGGCCGGGGTTTCGCTTTCGGCGGCGCGGGGCGCGTCCTCCACGGGCATGTCCCGCGAAACATCCGCCACCGCGAAGGCCTGACGGGCTTTCGGCAGACAGAAAGCCGCCAGCCAGAGGGGAAATATGACAACGGAGATCAGGAATATTTTTTTCATAATTTGCGCGCTTGCGGTTGCTTTCATCCTGTAACCTGTGCTAGATGACACTAATGTCAGAACAGCGCCCTGCAGTCCAGCGATTCCGGGGGATTGCTTGGCGCGGGTGATTTTGAGGGATGCATGAGCCGATCAGAACAAAGCGTCGTCCGGGAAATGTGCCATGCCTTTTTGCACGACAGCGTACCGGAATATATCCGCGACTCCGCCTACTATATCCTGTCCGAAGGCGGGGTGCAAAAAATAAATATTCAGGAAGGCGAGACCTGGGACGTGCAGGGCGTGATCCAGGGGGAGGACCTTCAGGTCTACACGCCGAGCCTGAGTTTCACCATCACGGACCGCAGCACGCGCCACCAGTGCAACTGCTCGGACGCCTTTTCCGGCATCTGCCGGCATGTGGCGGCCTTGGCCCTGCGTCTTATTGAAGAACTGCGCAAGGAACAGGGCGATCCGGAGGAAACCCCACCGCCCGCCACGGACTGGAAGCAGAGCTTTCGGAATTTCTTCTCCACGGACATGGAGCCCGAACCAGGCCGCCATTACCTGATCTTCCGCTTCGCGCCGGAACAAGGGCGGCTGCTGGTCTCCTTTTTCCGGGGCAGGCAGAACAAGTCCGGCCTGTCCAGCGTGCATAGCGAGGTGACGCTGGAGCAGATCATCAAGAATCCGGACTGGTCCGAATTTTCGCCCCAACTGCCGCACGTGGCTCGCCAGATCGGCCAGCACCTCGACTATTACGGCCACCGGGTGGAGATTCCCGACGGACTGACCTCTTGGTTTTTCTGGTCAGTGCGCAAGGAATATTACCTGCTCTGGATGGGCACGGACAAGCCCTGCCGGATCGAATCCACTCCGTTTGCCCTCAAGCTCAAGCCCAATCTGGACGACACGGGCTTCAGCTTCGAGGTGCTGCTGAAACGCGAAGGCCGCCCCCCCCTGCCCATCCGCGCAGGCAATTCCTCCGTCCAGCCCGGTGGCCATGCCAACCTGGAGGACGCGCCCATCACCTTCCACGGCCAGATGCCGCTCTGGGTCTGCTACCAGCACAATTTCTATCCGGTGCAGACAGGCCTCTACCCTTCCTTGGTGCGTAACCTGATCTACGAGCGCCCGGTGGTGCCGCACGAGGAAATTTCGGAATTTCTGGACCGCGTCTGGACGCGTCTGCCCGCCTCGGAACTCTATGAGCCGCAGGAATTCCTCAAGCTTATGGAACCGGTCTTCCAGCCCGCCACCTACAATCCCAAACTCTTCCTGGATGAGGAAGGCAGTCTGCTGACCCTGGAAATCGACAACATCTACGAAACCAGACACGGCGAATTCACGCTCAACGGGCCGAACCCGGACTTCCAGACCGGCAGCTACTCCTACGAGGGCCAGACCTACCTAGTGCGTCGCCATCAAGATGAGGAAACCCAGCTTATGAACGAGCTTGCCGGCATGGGCTTCCAGGCCCGCTCCAGCAAACTCTGGTTTCTGGAGCCGGAAGAGGCCATTGCTTTCCTGCTCGACTCCTATCCCAAGCTGGTGGAAAGCTACCGGGTATACGGCGAGCGTGCCCTCTCCCGCTACAAGATGCGCACGGCCAAGTCCACCATCACGGCCCAGGTGACCAGCAACGAAAAAGAAAAGTGGTTTTCCCTGGACATCAGCGTGGATTACGAAGGGCAGTCCCTGCCCCTGGAAAAGATCTGGAAGGCCTGGACGCGCGGCAAGCGCTACGTGCAGCTCAAGGACGGATCCTACACCAGCCTGCCCGAGACCTGGCTGGAAAAGCTCTCGCACAAACTCACGGCCCTGGGTCTGGATCCCAGCAAGCCCCCGCAGCAAAAATTCAAGCAGTTCGAGGCCCCGGTTCTGGACAGCTTGCTGGAAGACCTGCCCGGCGCGGCCACGGATTCTTTCTGGAACAATCTGCGCGAAAAAATTCGCTCCTTCCGTGAGGTGCGGCCCATTGCGCCGCCCAAGGGCCTTAACGCCAACCTGCGCGCCTACCAGACGCAAGGCCTTTCCTACCTGAATTTTCTCTCGGAATACGGCTTTGGCGGCATCCTGGCCGACGAAATGGGTCTGGGCAAGACCGTGCAGACCCTGGCATTCATCCAGTATATGGTGGAAAACCACTATGGCGGCCCCAACCTCATCGTGGTGCCCACTTCGGTGCTGCCCAACTGGGAGCGCGAGGCGCAAAAATTTGTGCCCGACCTCAAACAACTGACCATCTACGGCACGCGGCGCGAGGACATGTTCAAGCATATCGCGGGCTCTGACCTGATCATCACCACTTACGCGCTCTTGCGGCGCGACTTGGAGGAGATGGAGAAATACGAGTTCAACACTGTGATTCTGGACGAAGCCCAGAACATCAAGAATCCCAACACCATCACGGCCCGCGCCGTGCGCCGGATCAACGCACGCATGCGTCTCTGCCTCTCGGGCACGCCCATTGAAAACAATCTCTTCGAGCTCTGGTCCCTGTTCGAATTCCTGATGCCCGGCTTTCTGGGCTCGCAGCACGCCTTCCAGCGCGGCATCGTTAAACTCATCAAGGACGGCGACGCCGAAACCTTGGAATATCTGCGCACCCGCGTGCGACCCTTCATCCTGCGCCGCACCAAGGCCGAAGTGGCCAGGGATCTGCCGCCCAAGGTGGAAAGCGTCACCTGCTGCGCCCTGGAAGAAGCCCAAGCCGAGCTGTACGCTGCCCTGGCCCGCAAGCTACGCGCCCAGGTGCTGGCCGACGTGGACCAGAAAGGCCTAGCCAAAAGCCAGATGTCCATTCTGGATGCCCTGCTCAAACTGCGCCAGATCTGCTGCCACCCGCGTCTGCTCAAGATGGATCTGCCCGGCTTTTCCAACAACCTGCCTTCCGGCAAGTTCGACGCTTTCAAGGACATGGTCATGGAAATCGTGGAGGGCGGGCACAAGATGCTGGTCTTCTCGCAGTTCGTGCAGATGCTTCAGATCATCAAGCAATGGCTGGAGTTCTCACAGGTCCCCTTCTGCTATCTGGACGGGGCCAGCAAGGACCGCTTCGACCAGGTGAACCGCTTCAACAACAGCCC
>APFI01000076.1 GCA_000403945.1 Desulfovibrio sp. Dsv1 | reverse complement strand
CAGCTTCTAACCAAGCTCACTTATTGGGTAAAACAAGCTAAACATTAGTCTTAGTCAGGACATCCCCATCTTCCTGATCTCACTCAAGGCGGGCGGTACAGGCCTGAACCTGACCTCCGCCGACTATGTAATCCACTACGACCCGTGGTGGAATCCGGCTGTGGAGAGTCAGGCCACGGACCGCACCCACCGTATCGGCCAGACCCGCCAGGTCTTTTCCTACAAGCTGATCTGCCAGAATACGGTGGAGGAAAAAATCCTCAAGCTTCAGGAAGCCAAGCGCGGCGTGGCCGAAGCCATCATTCCGGGCCAAGACACTTGGAAGTCCCTGACAAGGGAGGATCTGGAAATGCTCTTCGACGTGTAGAAACAGGCCCTGCTTCGGCAGAGCGCGCCTGCGGGAAGAACCACCGCTTTTGACGGCGTTTTTTCCACTGATCGTCAGGCCGGAATCGCCACGCCCCGGCGACGGCCCCATGTGGGGCCGTTTCGCTACTTAAACCATATCCGCAGCTTTCTTCAGCGCCCGCAAGGTCACTTCCGCCGACTCCTCGCCGCCGGAATACACAATGAATTTCTCAGGGCGACTTTGCCTCTGGTGTCCCTATCCACGGAAAGCCTCCCTGAACTCTTTGTCCGGCGTGAAAACAACCTAATACTATATAACATTTAAACTTTCGTATTTTGAAAAAATGAAGTAGGGGCTGTCCTGACTAAGACTAATGTTTAGCTTGTTTTACCCAATAAGTGAGCTTGGTTAGAAGCTGTTTATGGTTGCCTCCATTGAAGCGCCATTTGCACTCCTTGAGGAACCAGTAAAAGCGTTCAGGCTTGATACCGTTAAAGCGATGCAAGTGTCTTTTGGCCTGATTCCAGAAATTTTCTATTCCATTGATATGACTATAGTGTTCCGCAAACTTCTGGGAATGATTGCCATACAGACTCTACCGTTTCTCTTCAGCAGACCAAAAACGGCTATTTTCCGGCAGCTCCCCGTCCTCGTTTACCTTTTCTGATTCCTCCAAAGCAACTCTCATCAGCTTCTATCTCACCGGGCAACCGATAACCGGGGAGATGGGAAGCAATAAGACGGCGCAAGCGCATGAAACAGGATGCGGCTGTGTTGCGGGTTACTCCTGCCATCTCTCCGACAGCCCTTGCCGTAGCGCCTGCCACAAAACATGTTATGAGTTCGGTCTGTTGCCGATTATTTAGTCTGCCGCGCCTTTCATACATGTCGTTATCCTGGCTCTTTTTTCTTAGCTAGGACAGCCCCAAATGGAATACCCGGTGTTATACTGTACGGGCAAATGGAAGGCTTATCCTTTGGAAAGAGACGAAAATGCCTTGCTCCGGAGCAAAAACGGACCAGTCCATACAGAAAAGGAATAACTGTCGCCGGCACCGCTGGTTTGCGGAATTTCGCCGAAAGCCAGCGGATGTTTCACGGAACCGCCAAAACCGTGGCCGGGCTCACCGCCCAGACCGAGGACCTGAGGGCTCTGATGGCGCAGATGAAACAGGAAGAGCGATTGCCTCCCCGGTTCCGCAACTTTTCTCTTGTTCTCTCTTGTCCGCCGCGAATCAGGCCGCGTCCGTGTTCAGGCTCAGCCGCTGAAACCGTGCGGATGCGCGCGATGCCACTCCCAGGCCGAGGCGATAATGCCTTCAATATCCGCCTTCGGCTCCCAGCCCAGCACCTGCCGCGCGCGCTCCGGCGAGGCCACCAGCCGGGCCGGGTCCCCCGCCCGGCGCGGCCCCGCACGCATGGGGACGGCGTGCCCCGTGACCCGGCGCGCGGCATCAATCACGGCTCGGACGGAAAAACCCTGCCCGTTGCCCAGATTGCAGACCACGCTCTCCCGGCCACGCCGAAGATGGTCCAGAGCGCACATGTGGGCGTCGGCCAGATCCATGACGTCCAGATAATCCCGGACACAGGTGCCGTCGGGCGTGGGATAGTCCTCGCCGAAAACGGTGATATGCGGACGCTGCCCCAGCGGTACCTGAAGAATCAGGGGGACGAGATGGCTTTCCGGGCGGTGGTCCTCGCCAATCTCGCCGCCGGACAGGGCTCCAGCCACGTTGAAATAGCGCAGGATCACCGAGCGCATGCCGTGGACCCGGCCCGCCCAGCCCATGATGCGCTCCATCATCAATTTGCTCTCGCCATACGGGTTGGTGGGCCGGGTGGGGGCGTCCTCACTGATGGACACGCTCTCCGGTTCGCCGTAAACCGCCGCCGTGGAGGAAAAGACGATCTTGTCCACGCCATGCCGCAGCATGGCTTCCAGCAGCGTCTGCATCCCGTGGACATTGTTGTTGAAATAGGGCAGCGGCTTTTCCATGCTCTCGCCCACCAGGGAACTGGCCGCGAAATGGAGCACCGCCTCGATGCGGTTTTCGGCAAAGACCCGGTCCAGCGCCGCAGGGTCGCGGATGTCTCCCTGGTACAGGCGCACGCCGCCGGGCACGGCCTGACGGTGGCCGGTCAGAAAATTGTCGATAACGACGGGCTCCTCGCCGCGCGCCAGCAGGGCTCGCACATTATGGGAACCGATATAACCGGCTCCGCCGCAGACCAGAATGGACATGACGCTTCTCTCCCTTGCTCGTCCCTCATGCGCGCCGTGCGGCGCCGTTTTCGCTTCCCGCCCGTCCTGAACGAGCCTCTTCACACGGATCTCTTGGCAAATCCGGCGGGGGCGGCGGGCAACGCTGGTTTACATGACCCGGTGGATTCCGAGTCGTTTTCAGCAGCGGGGGCGTCAATGGCGGCATTGACAACGCTGGGCGGCAACGCGCCCGCTTCGCGCATTTCCGCATAGAAGACACAGCCGTTTTTGCCCATCCGCTTGGCCTGATAGGTGGCTTCGTCGGCATGCTGGTAAAGCTCCGGAAAACAACGACCGTCGTCGGGCGCGCAGGCCACGCCCATGCTGGCGGTAAGTATGCAGCGGTTTTCGCCTTCGCCCCACTCGGTATGCAGCTCGCCGCCCAGCTTGGCCGCCCGTTCGCGGATCTGCCGCATGCTCATCCGTTCGGTGCAGAAGACCATGAATTCGTCACCGCCAATACGGCCCACAATGTCCGCGGGACGGAAATTATGGCGGATGATCCGGGACATGGCGCAGATGGCCTGATCTCCCACGGCATGTCCCAACCGGTCGTTGATATTCTTGAACTTGTCGAAATCAATCATGAACATCGCATAGCCACCCGGCCCGTCCAGGTTGTGCCGATCAAGAAAACTGGAGATGGCTTGCTCCGTGGCAAGCTTGTTGTACATGCCGGTGGCACTGTCGCGCGCGATCTGACTGCGCAGGTTGAGCTCCAGGTTCTTCTGATTGTCAATGTCCGTGATGATCCCGATGACATAGATGGGCCAGCCGCTGCCGTCCATGATGTTGGAGGCTTCGACCCTGTACCAGCGATACAGGCCGTCCACGTCGAGCAGGCGTAGCTCCGCCGCGCGCCGACTCTGCTGCAGGGCGTCCTGAAAATCCCGCAACGCCTCGCGGTCGTCCGGGTGCACGGGTATCTGGCTGCCGTCCGGGTCCGGCTCCAGGATGTTGAACGCCGATCCGAACAACTGCATCCAGGGCGTGCTGCAATAAAAGTCGCCGCTGAGCAAATCCTGCTCAAAAATAATGATGTCGTACTGCTCAAGAATGAAATGATAACGCTCGTCGGAAATGGGCTGGGCATGCTGCATGGACTTGTTCTGCGTAATGTCGAAGACGATGCTGACGATATAGGGCCGTCGGCATTCGTCATAGATCAGGGCGCCCTTGTTGCAGAGCCAGATCAGATCGCCGTTTTTGGCCCGGGTGCGGTACTCCACGTCAATGGCCTTGTTCTGCTCCAGCTGCCGAGACATGGTCAGTAGCACCGTATCCCGATCCTCCTCATAAATGGTGTTGGCAAAACTGTTCTCATAGATGCGTTCGAATTCTTCCCGGCTGTAGCCCAGCAGATCGAGGTAATTCTGGCTGAGAAACAGGAAGAAGCCGTTGACGCCGCTGATTTTCTGCACCCCGCCCGAAATGTTGGCGATAATGGCGCTGTATTCTTCCTGCTGACGGCGGATGTTCCGGTGGGAGCGGCGCTGGGTGTGCACGACGAAGAGCAGCAAAAGGGCGGTAATGGCGGATACGCGCAGCATCAGGGTGCGGGTCACCGCATTCTGCCGGACTATGTACTCATCCAGAACGCTTTGCGGCAGGATGGAAACCAGTTGCCAGCCGTTCCGCGCCAGATCCACATGGCTCATGTAAAAAGCATAATCGGCGCCCTGAAAATGCAGTACCGCATTGCCGCTCTCGCGCAGGGTCTTGAAAAAATCCCACGCCTGTGCGGCGCTCCGGGACGACTGGGCGCGCTTTTGCCGAAAATCCCGGACCAGGGTGTCCAGATCGCACCCCGGCGGCAATACGCCAAAAAGCGCATGGCCCCGGCTGTCGGAAACCATATTGTAGGTCCGGCCGTCGAAAGCTCTGGTTTCAATGCTGCTCCGCAGTGCGTCGGTATTGATGCCCGCCGCCAGTACGGCATCGATCTTGTCCCCACGCCGCACCGGCGCGGCAATGACCAGCACCCGATGCTGGCCAAAGGTGGAACTCATGTCGGCGGCTATGCCTGTGTCGCCGCGCAGGGCCTGCTGAAAAGCGGGGTCCGCGCTCATGTCCAGTCCATGCCCCAGCGCGGAAAAGCCTTTGCCGTCCGGCCCCAGAATGCCGAAATTGCATATGCCCGGATCCAGCAGCTGGCCGAAATGGCGCGCGCTTTCCGGGCTGACCAGAAAACCCTCGTCAGCGAGAAAGCGGGCCAGAACCTCCAGGTCGCGGAGGCGTTCCCCTAACTGGCGCTGGAAGTTCTCCGCCGCGTAGAGGGTGGCTTCCTGCAGGCGCAGAGTCAGGTTGGTGGTGATGTCCCGCGTGGTGCGGGCGCCATGGTCCCGGATGGAGAAGATCAGCGCCACGGCCAGCACGGCAAGAAACAGCACGGAAACTATGGCGTTGGACAATTTGAACATACCGCCCCATCCGTTGCGGGCATTGCCCTCTGGAGAACCTCCCTCGCCGGGGCGGACCGCGGTATGCGGAACATCGGCAAAGTCCGGCGCGGCAATGTCGCGGATCAATCGGGATTATACCCGTAGAGAACATAGTCGCAAAACGGCCAAAAGGGAACCTGCCGGGACTGGGGAAATCATAAAAAAGTGCCCCTTGCGGGGCACTATGCATGTCGTGTGTGGGTGAATTCAGTTCAGCTTGGAAAGCAGGGTCTCCTTGATGGAGTCAATGCTGCCTTCGCCGTTGAGCTCAATGTACCTGGTTTTCCCTTCGGCGGCCAGATTTTTGAAGAAATAGGCGGCGGCCAGGGTGCCGTCCTTGGTGTTGTAGTAGATGTCGTGACGCTTGTTGATGGCCGCCTCGTCCTGGTCGTCGCCGCGGGTGGAAAGTGGGGCCCCACAGACGCGGCACTTCTCGCCGTCGGGCCTGATGGCGTCAATGAATATATTGTTGGGGTGGTTGTTGTTTTCTTTGCAGAGACGGCGGCCCATGATCCGGTTTTTGGCCACTTCGCGCGGCAGCAGGATTTCCACCACGTAGTCGAGCTTGAGATCTTCCTTCTGCAGCGCGTCCCACAGCTTCCCGGCCTGGACCATGTTGCGCGGGAAGCCGTCCAGCAGCCAGCCGTCCCTGCCCTTGGTCTTCAGGCTTTCCAGCACCATGGGAATGGTGATGTCGTCGGGTACCAGGTCGCCGCGGTCAATATAGGCCTTGGCTTTTTTGCCCAGTTCCGTGCCGCCGCCGATGTGCTCGCGGAAAATGGCCCCGGATTCGATGTGGGCAAGACTGTACTTTTGTTTGATCAGATTGCCCTGAGTGCCCTTGCCGCTGCCGTTGGGTCCGAAAATCAGGATATTCACCGTTACTCTCCTTGACGGAACCGGATGTTGATCTGTGCAAAAAAGAACACACTCTCCATGATTCTAGCCCGGAAAAAGCCTTCTGTCAACGGGAACGGCGAAGAACAGGCGGCGTGTACAAGACGGGCGAGCCGTAAGCCGCCGGAAGAGCGTGAAGAGAGCCCGCGCACATATCCGGCCGCCATCTGGCGCGCGCCTGGCGCAGGCAGCAGACAGGTCAAAAGACAGTGTGGTAAAAACGAATCCGTCCCGGCCGGGCCGCCGGAGATTCTGGCAATCTTTTTGCATTCAAATCCGGCATGGATGCCTTCAACTACGATCCGGCGGCGGTGCTGAGCCTGCTGCTCACCATCATGCGGGTGAGCATCGTCATGTTCATGTTGCCGGTCTTTTCCACCAACAATATCCCCATCCCGGTCAAGGCGGCGATCACCATCACCTTCTCACTGGGGGTGTGGCCGCATCTGGCCTTGTCCGGCGCGGTCATGCCCGCCCATCCCTTTGACGTGGCGCTGATGCTGCTGGGCGAAGTGGCGCTGGGCCTAGTGCTCGGCATGGCCGTCAATTTTCTGTTCATGGGCATCCAGGCCGGCGGCGAATTGCTGGGGTTTCAGATGGGCTTCACCATGATCAACTTTGCGGACCCGCTCACCGGCAACCAGACCGGGGCCACGGCCTTTTTTCTCTGGATGGTTTCTCTGCTGGTCTTCCTGACCCTGGACGGGCATCTGTACATGATCAAGGGCTTTGCCGCCTCCTTTGCGCTGGTGCCGCCCGGCGGCCTGTTCATCGGTGAAGATCTGCTCTGGCAGGTGCTGCACCTAGCGGCACAGGTCTTCGTGCTGGCGCTGAAAATCGCCGCGCCGGTCATGGTGACCCTGTTCATGGTGGAAGTGGCTCTGGCCCTAGTGGCCCGCACCTCGCCGCAGATTCATATCATGGAGTTCGGCTTTCCCATCAAGATCGGCGTGGGCTTTTTTTTTGTGGGCCTGCTGCTGGTGGTCATGGCCGACCATGTGGAACAGTTCATCAGCGGGATGGCCGGCCTGTTCGCCAACCTGCTGCGCGGCATGAGCCCGTCACTGTAATAGGCCGCCCTTATGAGGTTCAGCCCGGTGTAGTTCTCGGCCCCTGATGCGGCCGGGAGTAATCCGCAAGATTTTTCTCCCGCAAAAACGCCTCCAAGTGCCCAGTGATCTCGCGGTTATTCAGATCCATGAAGGGAAAATGTGTGTTTCCCCTGATGCCGATATCCGGCAACAGCACCAGTCGGGCGTCGCCGCCGCGCCGGTTGACGGCTTCGGCGAATTGGCGCGCCCGCAGTACGGCCACCCTCCAAATATCCGCGCCGTAATTATCGCAGGGTTCCTTAACAATATTGTCGCCGTAGATTATCAGCAGGGGCATGGCGGTCAGCGCCGCAAACGCCGCTTCGCCGATCAGGCGCGGACGCATACGTTCCGCCACCAGCGGCAGCCTGACCGGGATATCCCGTAGCATATCTCCTTCCGGAAAAACAAAGGCCGCCGGTTCATAGGCGACCACCGCCCTGACAAGCGAAGGCGCGGCCAGAGCGGCATGCCAGCCGTACAGCCCGCCCGCAGAATGGGTGACAAGCACGCCGGGTCCGGTCATGCGTAGCAAGTCCGCCGCCGTTTTGCCCATGAACTCGTCCCAGTCTTGGTCTGGCGGTATTTCTCCGGTATCCGGTGTCTGCTGCCGGAAAAACTGTGCTATGGACGCCGCGTCGCGGGGAAAGGAAAGGTCTGGAAAAAACGCGGGCGCGGAAGGAGGCTCCCATACGCCGAGCCGAAAGGCGTTCCAAGCCCCGCTTTCGCTTCCGGTCACAGGAGAAGAACCCGCCCCACCCAACATAGTCGTCCGTCCGGCCCGTCCGCGCCGGGGTTGATCCACGATGTAGACAGGCCAGTCCCGGCGCGTCAACAAGGCCTGAAAGCCCTCACGCCCGTCAGGCGTACTCTCGAAAGTTTTCCCGGACTGCCCCAGACCGTGCCAGAGGATCAGCGGACAGGAACGCGCATGCCAGGGAATATAATACTGGGCATAGCCGTGATCCCCATGGAAAGTTTCGCCGTTCCGGCCCACTTCCACATGGCCGCCGAAAAACAGGCTGCCCATGCACCGCAAGGTTATGGGTCGCGCATCATCCGTCTTTTCCCTTGATTGCGGGGTCGTGAGATCAGCCATCAACCCGCCCGCCCGCGCCAGCCTAACCAACGTCTCCTCCCGGCCCAGAAATGCCATGATCTCATTGAGATGCGAACCGCCCATGAAACCCATCAGAGCCGTGCGCAGGGGCGGAGCCACTTCCTTGAACTTCAGGCCGTTGTCCGCCACATATGCGTTGAGCGCAGCTTCCAGGGCTTCGGCGCTGAAGGGTTCGCAGACCCTGAAGATTTCGGCCAGAGCGCGCAGATGGGTCTTGCCCGCAACCGTGAAATGTTTGGCCGCGTCCTTTTCCACATAGGCCAGCTCGGCGGCGGGTACGATCAAGGGCCGGAAACTTTCGGCCAGGGCTTTGAGGTTGTTGGCCCGCTCGCGGAACATGATGCAAAGGGCTTCCAGCCGTTCCCGGGGCACGTTGCCCAAACCGGCCTCCAGCACAAAGGGCTCCACAAGCCCGGCCAGCCGCCCCAGCGGCAGTTTGCGCATGAAGTGGGCGTTGCACCACTCCAGCTTGGCCGGGTCAAAGGCCGCGGCCGCCGGGTTGAGATTGCCGCCGTCGAAATATTGCACCAGTTCGTCCATGCCGAACAGCTCCTGATTGCCGTGGGACCAGCCCAGACGCACCAGATAGCTGACCAGGGCCTGCGGCAGCAGGCCGTCCTTCTGGTATTCGATAACCGCCCGCGCGCCGTGGCGCTTGGAGAGTTTCTGACGGTCCGGCCCAAGAATCATGGGTAGGTGGCCGAAGCGCGGTACGGGCAGATCCAGGGCCTGATAAATCAGAATCTGGCGCGGCGTGTTGGAAACATGGTCGTCGCCCCGGATCACGTGGGTGATGCCCATTTCGTGATCGTCCACCACCACGGCCATATTGTAGGTGGGCATGCCGTCGGCGCGGCGGATGACCATGTCGTCCAGTTCGTTCACATCCACAGCGATGTCGCCCTTGACCATGTCGTCAAAGACCACTTTGCCCGTGAGCGGTGTCTTGAGACGCACGCAACGCCCTTCGCCTGGTCCCAGATCGCGCGTGCGGCAATGGCCGTTGTAGCGCGGCTTGAGGCCTTTCTGTCGGGCCCCTTCGCGCATGGCCTCCACTTCTTCGGGCGTACAGGAACACCAATAGGCGTGCCCGTTTTCCAACAGCTTGTCCACATAGCGGTTGTACAGATCCGCGCGCTGTGTCTGGTAGGTAAGTTCGCCGTCCCAGTCCAGGCCCAGCCAGCGCATGGAGGCCAGAATGGAATCCGTGTATTCCTGTTTGGAACGCAGCAGGTCCGTGTCCTCAATGCGCAGGTGAAAACGGCCGCCGGAATGACGGGCCAGAAGCCAGCAAAAAATGGCGGTGCGCGCGCCGCCGACGTGCAGATGCCCGGTGGGACTGGGCGCGAAACGGGTGACAACTTCCGACATACTATGCTTTCCTTGAAGAGAGAATGTAGGGCGGGCTTACGCGCAAGCGAGCGACCCTGTCAAGGCGCGGCCCGGTTCACGCTTCTCCGGGACGCCGCCGGGCGTGGATCTTGAGCATCTGGGTCAGTTCATTCATATCGACGGGTTTAGTCAGATGTCCGTCCATGCCGGCGGCCAGGCTGCGCTCGGCGTCGCCGCGCATGGCATGGGCCGTAATGGCGATGATCGGGATCTCCGTCGCGCCGGGCAGGCCACTGGCGCGTATCTCGCCGGTGGCCGTGTAACCGTCCATGACCGGCATCTGCACGTCCATGAGAATAAGATCGATATCCGCGTGCCGGGCGCGCCAGATATCCAGCGCCTCCCGGCCGTTGAGCGCCGGAATGCAGACCGCGCCCATGCCGTCCAGCAGGACTTCCATGATTTCGCGGTTGATGTCGCCGTCTTCGGCCACGAGCACGCGCAGCCCCTTGATGCAACGGAGATCTTCCGGACCGCCGTCGGTGTCGGCCACGGACGTTTCCCCGTCGGCCACGCGGAACGGCAGCTCCACATGGAACGTGCTGCCCTTGCCTTCCTCGCTTTCCACGGCAATGGATCCGCCCATCAGCGCGGCGAGACGGCCGCAGAGGGCCAGCCCCAGTCCCGTGCCTCCGAAACGGCGGGAGATGGAAGGATCCGCTTGGGAAAACGGCTTGAAAATCCGGGCCTGATCTTCGGGGCTCATGCCGATGCCCTCGTCGCTGACGCTGCAACGCAGGCGCACCGCATCCGCGGTGCGGCACAACAGATTCAGGGTGATGCGCACCGTGCCCCGGCTGGAAAATTTCACCGCGTTGCCGCCCAGGTTGAGCAGTATCTGGCGCAGACGCAGGGCGTCGCCCGAGAGCACGGGGGGAATGTCCGGATCAATGCGGGTTTCCAGGCGGAGCTTTTTGACCTCGGCCCTAGCCTGAAGCAGCGCCAGCACCGCCTCGATTTCCCGTGCGGGCTGGAAGGGCAGGTTTTCCAGCTCCATGTGATCGGCCTCGATCTTGGAAAAGTCCAGCAGATCGTTGATGATGTCCAGCAGGGACACGCAGGCGGTATGGATTTTTTCGATGTAGTCCCGCTGCTGCGGCGTGAGGTCGGTATTCAGGGCCAAGTGGGCCATACCCATGATACCGTTCATGGGCGTGCGGATTTCGTGGCTCATATTGGCCAGAAAAATGCTTTTGGCGGCATTGGCCGCTTCGGCCTCTTCCTTGGTTTCACGCAACGCGCGCTCACGCAGGCGGTGATCGGTGACGTCGTCGGTATAGCCCGCGATGCGGCAATGCTCCCCGGAGCCCATTCCCTCATAGGCCAGCTTGAGCCAGCGCAGGCCCAGCCGGGGACGCCGCATGCGCACCTCGGTGTGTCCCTGTCGTCCCTCCGCCCAGTCTTCACGCCGACACAGCGCCCGCCAGAGCGGGCGGTCCTCGGGCACAAGGCGCTCCTCCACCGCGTCCACGCGTTCTTCAGCGGCAAGGTCCTCCGGCAGATCCAGTTGGCCGAGAAAAATATCGTTGCCCGTGAGTTCCAGACTTCCCTCGTTGTAACGCAGTTCAAACACGCCGAGTCGCCCCAGACGGCATGCCAGGGACAGCCGCGACAGGCTTTCCCGCAGGGATTGGTGCATGGTCTGGAGCTCGCTGACGTCCTGGTGGTAGCCGGTTATCCGCACCAGGGAGTCTCCGTCGGGGGAAATGCGGCGGCCGCCGCAGCGGACGAAAATCGTGCCGCAATGCGGGTGGTGGTAAGGATAACGCACTTCGTGCATCTGGGTATCGGCCAGAAACTGCTCCACCACATCATTGACGTCGTCGTCACAGCCCTTGTCCACCCGGCTGCGCCAGAACGTGAAACATTCCTCGGGCGACGGATGCGCGTCCAGCCCCAGCAGACGCAGCATGGGCGCGTTGGCCTGCATGGAACAACGCCCTTTGCGGGTGTCAATCATAATCACCCACAGGCCGGTGTTGGCGGCATCCATGGCTTCCTGCATCCAGGAATGCTCTTTGAACGGGTCCTGCCGGGATGAGTTTTGGGGCATGCAAACTCCGGGAAGATACAATTCTTGTCTTTTACCTTGTTTATCGGCGCAAGGCAATGGCGGACGCGGCGGACTTGCGCCCGGCGGCCGCGAATGCTAATTTCCGTTCCTCGTGACATGCGTCGCGACGCTTTCAAACATTGCACTTTCGAGAAACAGCCATGACACAGCCCACAGTGGTCATCAAATACGGCGGCCACGCCATGGACAAGCCGGAGCTGAGCGAAGCCTTCGCCACGGATTTGGCCCATCTCGTCGGACAGGGCATGAGCATTGTGGTGGTGCATGGCGGCGGGCCGCAGATCAGCGCCCTGCTCACGCGGCTTCAGATCGAAAGCCGCTTTGTGGACGGCCTGCGCGTGACCGGCGAAGCCGCCATGCGGGCGGTGGAAATGGCGCTCTGCGGCCAAGTCAACAAGACGGTGGTCAGCGCTTTCGCCCGGCAC
>APFI01000075.1 GCA_000403945.1 Desulfovibrio sp. Dsv1 | reverse complement strand
GCAAACACACCCTAGTGAGAATATTAACAATCTACCGTAAACATGCCCTATCCCCAATAGGTGGGGATAGGGCATGTTTACGGTAGATTGTTAATATTCTCCTTTTACTTTTCACCGAAAATCCGCTAGAAACAGATTTCCCGAGAATCCACCCACCCTTGCCTCCGGGACAAGACTGCTTACTTTATGTCAGCAACGACCAACTCCACCACCTCGCTGCACAGCGGGCACCGCGCCCGCCTGCGTGAGCGGATGAAACGTGACCCTCTGGCTGTGGCGGATTATGAGGTACTGGAACTTTTGCTCGGCTACGGGCTGACGCGCAAAGATACCAAGCCGCTGGCCAAGGAATTGCTGCGGCGCTTTGGCACCATCCGGGGCGCGCTGGATGCCAGACCGGACGAATTATTGCAGGTGCCCGGCTTCGGGCCGGGCCTCATGACCCTCTGGCGGGTTCAGCGCGAAGTCCTGGCCCGGTACGTGGCATCTGCGGCGCGCAAACGCGAAATTCTAGCCACACCGGACGCCGTTGCCCGCATGGCGCAAGGCCGCCTAGCCGGTTGCGCGCATGAGGAATGCTGGTTGGCCCTAGTGGATACGCGCAACGGACTGATCTCCTGGGAACGCCTGCGGCGCGGCGGCATCGGCGAAGTGCCCGTACAGCCTAGGGATGTCTTGGAGGCGGCGCTCATGCACAAAGCCAGCGGCATTATTCTGGTCCACAACCATCCCGGCGGCAGTCCGGAACCTTCCCAGCCGGATCTCATGCTGACCACAGAACTGCAACGGTTGGCCCCGCGTATGGGCCTGCGTTTTCTGGATCATGTCGTCGTCACTGAGGGAGACTGCTACAGTATAACACAATGCAAACGCATCTGAAGGCAGTCAGGGAGAATATATATATGGCAGATTACAACGAAAAAAATCATCCGCTCCATAAAGAACAGGGGCTCGGCGGTGTTGAGCCGGCCGTCGACACGAACGACAGCGCGGCACAGACTGAAGCGTCCGTGCAGGATCTGCCCGACGATAACAACGTCAACGCAGGGGTTCAGGGCATCCCCGACGTGCTGCCCGTGCTGCCGGTACGCGACGTGGTCATCTTCAACTATATGATCTTGCCGCTGTTCATCGGTCGCGAACAGTCCGTGCAGGCCGTGGAATCCGCCCTGAAAAATGGACGCCATCTTCTGGTCTGCGCCCAGCGTGAGGAAAGCACCGACGATCCCGCGCCGGCGGACCTTTACAGCGTGGGCACTGTGGTCCAGATCATGCGCATGCTCAAGATGCCGGACTCGCGGGTGAAAATTCTTGTTCAGGGCGTGAGCCGCGCGCGGATCACCGGTTACAGCCAGGTGGAACCCTACCTGGAAGCGCGCATTGAAACCCTGCCCGAAGTCACGCCCCAGACCGACGCCACCCTGGAGGCGCTGTTGCGCTCCGCGCGCGAGCAGAGCGAAAAGGTGCTCACCCTGCGCGGCTTGGCCTCGCCGGACGTGCTGGCCGTGTTGCAAGGCGTGGACGATCCGGGCCGCCTGGCGGACCTTATTGCCGCCAACATGCGAATGAAGATCGCGGACGCCCAGCGCATCCTAGAAGCGGAAAATCCTCTGGAACGTCTGACCCTGGTCAACGCCCAGCTCCAGCGTGAAGTGGAAGTGGCCACAGTACAGGCCCGCATCCAAAGCTCGGCCCGCGAGGGCATGGACAAGGCCCAGAAGGACTACTTCCTGCGCGAACAGCTCAAGGCCATCCGCCAAGAGCTGGGCGAAAACGAACCCGAGGGCGAGGACGATCTGGAAAGCCTGAAAAAGGCCCTGGACAAGGCCGGGCTGCCCAAGGATGTGCGCAAAGAGGCGGACAAGCAGTTGCGCCGCCTGTCCGGCATGCACGCCGATTCTTCGGAAGCCAACGTGGTGCGCACCTATCTGGACTGGTTGGTGGAACTGCCTTGGAAAAAGCTCTCACGCGACCGTCTGGACATTGCCCACGCCAAGGAAATTCTGGACGAGGACCATTGCGGCCTGGACAAGATCAAGGACCGCATTCTGGAATTCCTCAGCGTGCGCAAGCTCAACCCGCAGTCCAAAGGGCCTATCCTCTGCTTTGCGGGCCCTCCTGGCGTGGGCAAAACCTCACTGGGCCGCTCCATTGCGCGGGCGCTGGGCCGCAAGTTCCAGCGGCTGTCTCTGGGCGGCATGCACGACGAGGCTGAAATCCGCGGGCACCGGCGCACCTACATCGGCGCCATGCCGGGACGGATCATCCAAGCCGTCAAGCAGGCCGGTACCCGTAATCCGGTCATCGTGCTGGACGAAGTGGACAAACTGGGCACGGACTTCCGGGGCGACCCTTCCTCGGCCCTGCTGGAAGTGCTGGACCCAGAACAGAACCATACCTTCAGTGATCACTACCTGAACGTGCCCTTTGATCTGTCCAAGGTCATGTTCTTGTGCACGGCCAACCATCTGGAAACCATTCCGGCGGCCCTGCGCGACCGTATGGAGGTCATCTCGCTGCCCGGTTACACCATGCAGGAAAAGGCGGAGATCGCCCGCAAGCATCTGCTGTCCAAAAAGATCACCGAGAACGGCCTGGCCGAGGGCGATGTGGCGCTCAGCGACGCGGCTCTAGAAAAGGTCATCAAGGAGTATACGCGCGAGGCGGGCCTGCGCAATCTGGAACGCGAACTGGCGTCCATCTGCCGCAAACTGGCCCGGCACAAGGCCGAGGGCAAAAAAGCGCCCTTCAAGGTGGAGCCCAAGGATGTGGAAAAGCTCCTCGGTGCGCCCCGTTTTGTGGAAGACGAAAAGGAAAAAGAACTCATGCCCGGCATGGCCTTGGGTCTGGCTTGGACTCCGGCCGGCGGCGAAGTGCTGACCGTGGAGGCCAGCGCCATGAAGGGCAAGGGCGGCCTGGCTCTCACCGGACAGTTGGGTGATGTCATGAAGGAAAGCGCCCAAGCGGCCTTGAGTTATATCCGCAGCCGCGCGGAAGAACTGAGTGTGGACCCGTCCTTTGCCAGCAAGCAGGATATCCACGTGCATGTTCCGGCGGGCGCCACCCCCAAGGACGGCCCCTCGGCGGGCGTGACCCTGACCACGGCCCTGATTTCGGCCCTCAGCAACCGCAGGGTGCGGGCCGACCTCTGCATGACCGGCGAGATCACCTTGCAGGGCCGTGTGCTGCCCGTGGGCGGCATCAAGGAAAAAATCCTGGCCGGAGTGGCCCGGGGCCTGAAGCACGTGATCATCCCGCAGCAAAACGTCAAAGACTTGGAAGACGTGCCCAGGGAGCTGCTCAAACGCATCACGGTGCACCCGGTGCATCACTATGACGAGCTCCTTCCGCTGGTCTTTGAAGCCAAAGGCAAGCGCGGCGGCGTAAAAGCCGGCCAGTCCGGAAAAGCCGCGCCCGATCCGCGCAAAAAAAGCCCGGCCATCGCGGCCACGGCGCGACGCGGACGCGCGGAACGGCCCGCCGAGACCTGAACGTGCTGCTGCGGGAATATGAATACAACGCCGCTCGGCGACTGGCAAAGTCGGGGGTGGAGAGCCCCCGCCTTTGCGCGCAACTGCTGATTGGGCACGTGCTGGGTCTGGATCGGCTGCACTGCGTTCTGACGGCGGAACGCGAACTTGCGCTTCCGGAGATTGACGCGCTGGAGGCTCTGACAGCCCGGCGGGCCCTTGGCGAACCTCTGGCCCATATCCTCGGCGCGCGGGAATTTTTCGGACGGGATTTTCTGGTCACGCCCGACACGCTGATCCCCCGCCCGGAGACGGAACTACTGGTGGAAACTGCACTGGAACTTTTGCCCGCGCGCCATCCGCTCCGCTTTGCGGATCTGGGCGCAGGATCCGGATGCATCGGCGTGACCCTCTGTCTGGAGCGCCCGCAATGGCGTGGCATGCTGCTGGAACTCAGCGTTCCGGCCCTGTGCGTGGCCCGCGAAAACGCCGCGCGGCTGGGGGCCGCCGCGCGACTGGACGCGCTGCGGGCCGATATGCATTCCGTGCCGCTACGCCCCGGATCCTGTGACCTGGTGGTCAGCAATCCGCCGTACATCGCCGACGCCGAGCGAAACGAGGTCATGGACGAAGTGCTGCTCTATGAACCGCACACGGCGCTTTTTTCGCCCCAGGAAGGCCTGGCTCATTTGGGCGCCGTCATCAGTCAGGCCGCCCGCATTCTCCGGCCCGGAGGACTGCTGCTTCTGGAACACGGCGCAAGACAGGGCCCGGCGGTGCGGGGGCTTTTATCCTCTACGTCCGTATTTAACGGCATCATCACTCGCCGTGATCTGGCCGGACTGGACCGTTGCGCTCTGGCCCGGAAAGAGTAGAATGGACTTCGCAAGCTGTGTAACCGGTGGTTTTTCGGCTTTTTCCAAAAAATTGCGGGAAAATGTACTTTCCACTTGCCAAGAGCGGCGGAACCGTTTAAGACACTATCTTGCCGCTGGCGTAGCTCAACTGGTAGAGCAGCTGATTTGTAATCAGCAGGTTGCGGGTTCAAGTCCCATCGCCAGCTCCACAAGAAGCTGAACAAAAGCTTGGCTGCGGGCCGGACTTTGCGGCACGTGCGGAGGGGTTCCCGAGTGGCCAAAGGGAACAGACTGTAAATCTGTCGTCGCAAGACTTCGGTGGTTCAAATCCACCCCCCTCCACCACACCCTCCGCCTTTCGACTTTCAGGCGGTCGGTGTCTGGTTTTGACAAACTGCCTTGGCTGTAGGAGACAGCGCGGCTGTCGGGGAACTACGGTGCGGTAGCCGTCAAACGCAGGTTTGACGTACAGCGACAGCACCGCCAGTGTGCGGGAATAGCTCAACGGCTAGAGCATCAGCCTTCCAAGCTGAGGGTTGCGGGTTCGAATCCCGTTTCCCGCTCCATTCCTGCAAAATCCGATTCCCCGAGTCCGACTCCTGCCAATGCACGTTCCCTGGCGACCAGGGACTGAATGCGGGCAATGGCGTCGGCCGCCAGGCGGCTTTACCCTCTGCCTGTCGTTACGCGAGGAACAGGCGCTACCAGATGGCGGAGCCCCGTGAAAGTAGCGCACGTACAACCGCAAACAATTTTTTCCAGGGAGACGTACAATGGGCAAAGCTAAATATGAACGCAAGAAGCCCCATGTAAACATCGGCACCATCGGGCACATTGACCACGGCAAAACCACCCTGACCGCCGCCATCACCAAGATCGCCGGCCTGAAGGGCGAAGGCAGCTTCGTTTCATATGACGAAATCGACAAGGCCCCCGAAGAAAAAGAGCGCGGCATTACCATTGCTACCGCCCACGTGGAATACGAGACCGACAAGCGTCATTATGCGCATGTGGACTGCCCCGGCCACGCCGACTACATCAAGAACATGATCACCGGAGCCGCCCAGATGGACGGCGGCATTCTGGTGGTGGCCGCCACCGACGGCCCCATGCCCCAGACCCGCGAGCACATCCTGCTTGCCCGTCAGGTGGGCGTGCCCCAGCTGGTGGTCTTCCTGAACAAGTGCGACTTGGTGGACGACGAGGAACTGCTGGAACTGGTGGAATTGGAAGTGCGCGAACTGCTTTCTTCCTACGATTTCCCCGGCAACGACGTGCCCGTGATCCGCGGTTCCGCCCTGAAGGCCCTGGAATGCGACGACCCCAACGCGCCTGAGGCCAAGTGTATCGGCGAACTGCTCGAAGCCTGCGACAACTTCATTCCTGATCCCGAGCGCGACATCGACAAGCCCTTCCTGATGCCCATTGAAGATGTGTTCTCCATTCTCGGCCGCGGTACTGTGGTGACCGGCCGTGTGGAACGCGGCGTCCTCAAGGTGGGTGACGAAGTGGAAATTGTGGGCATCAAGCCCACCCAGAAGACCACCTGCACGGGCGTGGAAATGTTCCGCAAGATGCTGGACCAAGGTCAGGCCGGTGACAACATCGGTGTCCTGCTGCGCGGCACAAAACGCGACGACGTGGAACGCGGTCAGGTGCTTGCCGCTCCCAAATCCATTACGCCGCACAAGAAGTTCAAGGCCGAGGTGTACGTGCTCTCCAAGGAAGAAGGCGGCCGTCATACGCCCTTCTTCTCCGGTTACCGTCCGCAGTTCTACTTCCGCACCACGGACATCACTGGCGTCATCAGTCTGCCCGAAGGCGTGGAAATGGTTATGCCCGGCGACAACTCGCAGTTCATTGTGGAGCTGATCGCCCCCATCGCCATGGAAGCCGGCCTGCGTTTCGCCATCCGTGAAGGCGGCCGTACTGTGGGTTCCGGCGTTGTTACCGAAATTATCGAGTAAGCCATGCGAGTCAACATCATCCTGGCTTGCATCGAATGCAAGCGGCGCAATTACAGCACACGGAAGAACAAGAAAAACACCACCGGGCGACTGGAAATGAAAAAATATTGTCCTTGGGACAGGAAGCACACAGTGCATCGCGAAACTAGGTAACAACTCTCCGCAGGGGGCGTGCCCCCCCAACCGGTACGCAGGGCAGTAGCTCTAACGGCTAGAGCGGCGGTCTCCAAAACCGCAAGCTGGGGGTTCGAATCCCTCCTGCCCTGCCATTTTTTATCTCTCGGGAACATCATGGCAAAAAAACAGGCGCAAGCCGCAGACGTCAAGTCAAACAAGGCCCCCAATCTCCTTGCGCGGCTTGCGCGTTATGTGGAGGATTCCAAGGCCGAATTACGCAAAGTCACTTGGCCCACGCTGAAAGAAACGCGCAAGGCCACGCTGGCGGTTTTAGGTTTTGTGGCTGTGATGGCCGTTATCCTGGGGCTGGTGGACCTTGGTCTGTCGGCGCTTATCAAGTCCATACTGTCCTGAAGGCTGAAATGAAAGATCCCGTCGTCGATGAAAACTCCGAGTTGAGCAAACGGCCGCGCTGGTACATCGTCCATACCTACTCGAGTTTCGAGCAGCGTGTGCAGAAAACCATTAACGAGATGAGCCGCACCGGTCAGGATCAGGGCCTTATTCAGGAAGTGGTGGTGCCCACGGAAAAGGTCATCGAACTTGCCAAGGGTGGCGAGAAGCGCACCACAACGCGCAAATTCTATCCCGGCTACGTGATGGTGCGCATGATCATGACCGACTTGTCTTGGCATCTGGTGCAATCCATACCCAAGGTAACCGGTTTTGTGGGCGGCAAAAACCGTCCCACCCCCATGCGTGACAGCGAAGCCGAGCGTATTTTGGCGCTCATGGAAACACGTCAAGAAACCCCCCGTCCTAAATTCAACTTTGAGAGAGGCGACGAAGTGCGCGTCATTGACGGGCCTTTTGGCGGCTTCAACGGCGTGGTGGAAGACGTCAACTACGACAAGGGAAAGCTGCGCGTCTCCGTTTCCATTTTTGGCCGTCAAACGCCGGTGGAGCTGGATTTTGTACAGGTCTCCAAAGGTTAAGAGCATTTCAAAGGTTGCAATGCTCTGCAGGGGATGCCTGTAAATCCTTGCAGAGAGATGGCCTGAGGCGGACTTTGTCCGTCGTGAAGCAGGGATCTCAGGTGTAACAGATTCTTAAGACTTGTCCCCGCGCGTCGGTCTGACGGTCGAGAACAGCGCGATCAGCGATGAAGGATAACGCACATGGCCAAAAAAGAAGTTGCCAAGATCAAATTGCAGATTCCTGCGGGCGCAGCGAACCCCTCGCCGCCGGTGGGTCCGGCTCTGGGCCAGCACGGCCTGAACATCATGGGCTTCTGCAAGGAATTCAACGCCCGCACCCAAGACCAGAAAGGGATGATCATTCCCGTGGTCATTACGGTCTACGCCGACCGTTCCTTCAGCTTCATCACCAAAACGCCCCCCGCTGCGGTGCTGATCATGAAGGCGGCCAAGCTCGAAAAGGGTTCCGGCGAACCCAACCGTAACAAGGTGGGCAGTCTCAGTATGGCTCAGGTGGAAGAGATCGCCAAGGTCAAACTGCCGGATCTCAACGCTTCCACCCTTGAATCCGCTGTAAAGTCCGTTGCGGGCACCGCCCGCAGCATGGGCATTGACATCAAGTAAGGGATAATCAGCCGGAAAGTTCCGGCGGATGGTTTGCCCCCTGGAGCGGCAAAAGCCGTTCGGCGACGGTCCTTGCTGAATTTTCGCTTTTTTCCGCCAGACTCGTTGAAATCAATTGTACTGCCGTCTTCCACACAGAATTGGAAACGGCAGGAGATAAAACGACAAGGAATATTCTCATGCCCAGACATGGCAAAAATTTTCGTAAAGCCCTTGAGACCTACAACCCGCAGGAACGCCTCAGCATTGAAGATGCTGTGAGCAAATCCTTGGGCGTGTCCTTTGCAAAATTTGATGAAACCGTGGACGTGGCCATCCGCTTGGGCGTCGATCCCAAGTATTCCGACCAGATGGTGCGCGGCGCTGTCACTCTGCCCAACGGACTGGGCAAAACCGTGCGCGTGGCCGTGTTCTGCAAGGGTGAAAAGCAGGCTGAAGCCAGAGAGGCAGGTGCGGATATCGTGGGTGCCGAAGATCTGGTGGCCAGGATCAAGGAAGGCTGGCTGGAGTTCGACGCCGCCGTGGCCACGCCCGACGTCATGGCCCTGGTGGGCCAGATCGGCCGTGTGCTCGGTCCCCGCGGCCTGATGCCCAACGCCAAGACCGGTTCCGTCACCTTTGACGTAGCCAAGGCCGTAAACGAACTCAAGGCCGGTCGCGTTGACTTTAAGGTGGACAAGGCCGGTGTGCTACATGCGCCTTTGGGCAAGGTTTCCTTCGGCCCGGAAAAGATTCTGGGCAACCTCAAGGCGTTGCTGGATGCCGTCAATCGCCTGAAACCTTCGGCCGCCAAGGGCGCTTACATGCTGTCCATAGCGGTTTCCACCACCATGGGGCCCGGCTTCAAAATTGATATGCCCCAAGTCAAAAAATTTCTTGAGGGCTAATGAACTTGGCCGGGGAGGGGCATGCGCCCCCCCGGCGTTTCGGTCAAGCTCTCAGGCGGTTGTGTAACAGCAACCTTGGTTAAGGCAAAAGGGATTCGAGTCGAAGACGGCAGGAGGGCGCAAGCCCTTAATCTCCTGCCCAGACGCTTCATCTTTGGCTCGGCATTCCACATGGCAACCCCGAACGTGAGAGGTATCACGTGAACAGGTCTGAAAAAGCCGCAGTTATCGAAGCCATCAAGGCTAAGGCCGACAGTGCTTCCTTTGCAGTGCTGACGGACTTCAAGGGCATGACGGTGGAAGAGCTGACGAACCTCCGGGTGAGCCTGCGCAATGCGGGTGGCGAATATCATGTCGTCAAAAACACCTTGGCTCGTATCGCTCTGACTGGCGGCACGCACGACGCCATCAAGGACAAGTTCCATGAGAATTGCGGCGTGGCCCTTGGGTTTGACGACCCGGTGGCAGTGGCCAAGGCGCTCAGTGATTTTGTCAAGCAGAGCAAAATCTTTAGCTTGCGTTGCGCCAGTCTGGACGGCAAGGAAATGACTTCCGCCCAAGTGGACGCTCTGGCCAAACTGCCCGGAAAGGAACAGTTGCTCGGCCAGTTGCTCGGCACCATGAACGCCGTGTCCACCAATTTTGTGTCGCTGTTTGCCAACATGCTGCGCGGCTTGCTCTACGCCCTCAAGGCTATTGAGGAGCAGAAAGGCAAGGCCGCCGCGTAAGCGGATGTGGACAGCTCAAACATTAAGCCGAAGATTCAGGAGAAATATCATGGCCGTGACCAAAGAAGAAGTTGTTGAATTCATCTCCAGCATGACCGTTCTGGAACTTTCCGAATTCATCAAGGAACTGGAAGAGAAGTTCGGCGTTTCCGCTGCCGCGCCCGCCGCCGCTATGGTGATGGCCGCTCCGGCCGCTGGCGGCGACGGTGCCGCCGCCGCTGAGGAAAAGACCGAATTTGACGTCGTTCTCAAGGAAGCCGGAGCCAACAAGATCGGCGTCATCAAAGTGGTGCGCGCTCTGACCAGCTTGGGCCTCAAGGAGGCCAAGGAAAAGGTTGACGGCGCTCCCTCCACCCTGAAGGAAGGCGTTTCCAAGGAAGAAGCTGAAGAAGCCAAGAAGCAGCTCACCGAAGCCGGTGCTACTGTGGAAATCAAGTAAGTATTTCCCAGTGCCTGCTTTGCGCCAGTGCGAAGTTGCTTTTACATGACGGGGTCAATGACCCCGTCATGTTTTTTGTTTTGAGACAATTAACTAAATAATGTTTTAATATCGTCCAGCGTCCCATTAGCATGGAACTTGGCAAAAAAGCCATTGCCAAGTCAGCCAGATGCGGATTCCGTGAAACAATCACTGACTTTCGGCGAAATCTTGCAACCCAGCGGTGCCGGCGACAATTATTTCTTTCTATAATGAATGGACTGTTCCGCTTTTGCTCTGGAGCAAGGCATTTTCGTCTGTTTCCAAAGGATAAACCTTTCATTTGTCCGTACAGTAGAAGCCATCTCATAATCAAATCCACCTGAGTAAAATCATAATGCAGCCCAGTTTCGCCATGACCAGGAAGTTTTCAGCATGAAATTCGTATATTACGACCAAACGGCGAAAATTATGCAGACAGGCAAACAAGCGTTCAACTTTCCA
Source organism: Desulfovibrio sp. Dsv1 (assembly GCA_000403945.1). Taxonomy (GTDB): domain Bacteria; phylum Desulfobacterota; class Desulfovibrionia; order Desulfovibrionales; family Desulfovibrionaceae; genus Desulfovibrio. The sequence goes on along the minus strand of APFI01000075.1, from coordinate 10,648 downwards.
ACGGCGACGATAACGCCGCAAGGGGAGACCGTCTGTTTTCTCCGATTCGGAGCAATCATTTCAATGCCCCAATCCTCTTTCAGTTTGGCGTCAAGCTTGTCGCTGTCGCAAGCCTTGTCGCCGATCATGCGTTTCGTCAGTTCATTGGTAAAAGCACAATCCAGAATATCTTCAACCACAATCACTTCATGAGGCGGCGCGCTTGCCACGTGAAGGGGGGAGGAAAACCGGCGGCGTCCGCCACTGCCATGCTTCCTGGCGCCCTTGCCGCGCCTGGTTTTACCAACGGCCCCTTTGTGCCGGGGCAAATGTTCCGTCAATAAAAGCTTCTCGAAGGCCGAGCCTGCCACGTTCCCGCAAGTCTTCAGCTAAAGTGGGCAACATGGCGTCAAAGACTCCTTCTTTGCGCCGGCGTTGGAACCATCTAGGCAGGTTTGATATGGCGAATATCGTTCCGGCATATCTTTCCAGGGAGCTCCGGCTCGCAAAATCCACAAAATTCCATTCAAAATGGCCCGTGGTTCATTGCTCGCGGGTCCGCCTTGCCCTCTCGGCCCTTTTGAAGTCTCTGGCAATAAGGGAGCGGGTAACTCCCATTGTTCATTGGTAATATCCTTAGTTTGTTTTTTTGATTTTAGAAAGCGCCACATTTCATCAGGCCCAGCGACGGCCACCTCGCCAGGTTCAGGCTTTTTCATAAACACGTTCCGCAAAATTTCGCGCCCAGCGCAAAACAGCGGGGGTTGAAACATGAAACAGCCGAATGACGGACGGGGGACAGACCCAATGTGTAAAGCGCGACAGCAAGAACTTTTTCATTTGCCGGCCAGTCCCGTGGAGCGGTTCGGGCAAATTGGAATCCGCAATCCCCGCAACGATGCCTTTGCCTTCCCGGAACCTTTCCGCTCCGATATGCCGCACGGGCATGACACTTGGGGCAATTGGGCTTGGCTTCCATATCTCTCCTCCACAGGGATGCCATAACATGATTACGTTAGATTGTTAATACTCTCTTTGTTCTGTTCCCGGCAGGCGATCTGAAGTTCTGTTATCTTCTCCGTTGACTGGCACAAATATTTTTCAAGAAAAAGTCTTGCCAAAAAAATGTTTTCTGCTTATATACTTTTGTTCGATGAACGGCGCAGGAAGGCATCCTTTCTGTTTTTATAACACACTGTAGATGCACACTTTTTTAAAAACAGGATCGACAGCCCAAGCCCTGTTTACCCAGACAGGGGATGGGTTTTGTCGTCTTTGCTGTGCATAGTGAACTCTCCCGCGACTCCCCGCAGCCGTTTCATACGCTTTCAGGGTGCAGTGACAGCAAGCTTTTTGCCTGCCGGCAGACGCTTCTGCCTGCATCCGAAGCGCAACCGCTACCTATCTTGAGGTACCCATGGGCCAGCTCACCAAACAGTTCGGCAAGATCAAGATTTCCCTCCCCATTCCCCATCTGCTAAATCTGCAGATCGATTCATACCAAAAATTCCTTCAGGAAGGCGTGCCCGAGGCAGACCGCAGACCGGACGAAGGTTTGGAAGGCGTCTTCCACACGGTATTTCCTATTGAGGATTTCAATAAAACCGCCAGCCTAGAATTCGTCAGCTACGAGGTCCAGGAGCCCAAGTACGATCAGGCCGAGTGCATTGCCAAGGGTCTGACTTATGAAGCGCCCATGCGCATCAAAGTGCGTCTGGTCGTCTATGACGCAGACGAGGCGTCGGGCAACCGGACCATCCGCGACATCAAGGAGCAGGACATCTATTTCGGCACCCTGCCTCTGATGACCGAAAAAGGCACCTTCATCATCAACGGCACCGAACGCGTCATCGTCAACCAGTTGCAGCGCTCGCCCGGCATTATTTTCGAGCACGACGGCGGCAAGACCCACACCAGCGGCAAGGTGCTCTATTCCTGCCGGGTGATCCCCATGCGCGGGTCATGGCTGGACTTCGACTTCGACCACAAAGACATTCTTTATGTGCGCATTGACCGCCGCCGCAAAATGCCCGCCACTATTTTGTTCAAGGCCATGGGCATGAGCAAAGAACAGATCCTCGACTATTTCTACAGCCGAGAGCAGTATCTGCTGGAGGACGGCAACCATCTGTTCTGGGAAGTGCGCAAGGATCTCTACCGCAAGGACAACGCTTACGCGGACATCACCACGCCCGATGGCAACGTGATCGTCAGGGCAGGCAAACCCATCACCAAGCGGAGCTGGCGTCTGATCTGCGAGGCCGGCATCCCGGCCATTGAAGTGCGCCCGGACCTGCTGGACGGCATGTTCCTGGCCGAGGACGCCGTGGCTCCCCAGAGCGGGGAAGTGCTGGCCGAGGCGGCCGATGAAATCACTCCCGGCCTACTGGAACGTATGCGTGGGTCGGGCATCAAGAGCCTTTCCGTGCTGCACACCAAGGGCACGGACACCTCCTCTTCCATCCGTGACACTCTCGTGCTGGACCGTATTCCGGACCAGCAGAAAGCCCAGGAAGAGATCTACCGTCGTCTGCGTCCGTCCTCGCCGCCCACCGCCGAGATCGCGGCCAACTTCTTCGACAACCTGTTCCGCAACCCGGATTATTACGATCTCTCGCCTGTGGGTCGCTACAAGCTCAACCAGCGTCTGGATATCGACGCGCCCGCCGACCTGCGCACCCTGAGCGACGAGGACATCCTCACGGCCATCAAGGTGCTGGTCCAGCTCAAGGACAACCACGGCCCGGCCGACGACATCGACCACCTTGGCAACCGTCGCGTGCGCCTGGTGGGCGAACTGGTGGAAAACCAATACCGCATAGGCTTGGTGCGTATGGAACGCGCCATCAAGGAACGCATGAGTCTGCAGGAAATCTCCACACTCATGCCCCACGATCTGATCAATCCCAAGCCCGTGGCCGCAGTGCTCAAGGAATTCTTCGGCACGTCTCAGCTCTCGCAGTTCATGGACCAGACCAACTCGCTCTCCGAGGTCACCCACAAGCGCCGTCTTTCAGCCCTGGGCCCCGGCGGCCTGACCCGCGAGCGTGCCGGTTTTGAAGTGCGCGACGTGCATACCTCGCACTATGGCCGCATCTGCCCCATTGAAACACCTGAAGGGCCAAACATCGGCCTAATCGTGTCCCTGACCACATTTGCCAAGGTTAACGACTACGGCTTCATCGAAACCCCCTACCGGGTGGTGCGCGACGCCAAGCTGACCAGCGAGGTGGTCCATCTGGACGCCTCGCGCGAAGGCGACCAAGTGGTGGCCCAGGCCGACGCACGTATGGACGCCGAGGGCAATCTGCTTGACGAATACGTCACCGTGCGCGTCAAGGGCGAAGTGGAAATGCGCCATCGCGGCGAAGTGACCTTCATGGACATTTCACCCAGCCAGATGGTTTCCATTTCCGCCGCGCTGATTCCCTTTCTAGAACACGACGACGCCAACCGCGCGCTGATGGGCTCCAACATGCAACGCCAGGCCGTGCCGCTGCTGCGCTCGGAAAAGCCCCTGGTGGGCACGGGTATGGAAGTGGACGTGGCCCGCGACTCCGGCGCCTGCATCGTGGCTCCGGCCGACGGCAAGGTGCAGTACGCCGACGCAGATCGCATTGTGGTGGCCTATTCAGGCGACATTTACAAGGACCAGGGCGGCGTGCGGGCCTATGACCTGCTCAAGTTCCATAAGTCCAATCAGAATTCCTGCTTCGGTCAGAAACCAACCTGCTATCCCGGCCAGATCGTCAAGAAAGGCCAGATTTTGGCCGACGGTCCGGGCATCGACGAAGGGCAGCTGGCGCTGGGCAAGAACCTGACGGTGGCCTTCATGCCTTGGTGCGGCTACAACTATGAAGACTCTATCCTGATTTCCGAACGCACGGTCAAGGAAGACGTCTTCACCTCCATCCACATCGAGGAATTCGAAGTGGTGGCCCGCGACACCAAGCTGGGACCCGAGGAAATCACTCGCGACATTCCCAACGTCAGCGAAGACATGCTGCACAACCTGGACGAAAGCGGCATCATCCGCATCGGCGCGGCGGTCAAACCCGACGACATCCTGGTGGGCAAAATCACCCCCAAGGGCGAAACCCAGCTCACCCCGGAAGAAAAACTCCTGCGGGCGATCTTCGGCGAAAAGGCCAGGGATGTGAAAAACACCTCCCTCAAGGTCCCGCCGGGAGTGGAAGGCACCATCATCGACGTGAAGGTATTCAACCGCCGCTCGGGCGAAAAAGACGAGCGCACCCTAGCCATCGAGGCCCACGACACCGCAGTGCAGGACCAAAAGGAAGCCGACCACATGCGCGCCCTCACCGAGCGCACGCGCGTCCTTCTCGCTCCGCACGTGCTGGGCAAGCAGACGGCATCTTCCGTGCCGGGCAAGAAAAAGGGCGAAGTGCTGGTGGAAGCCGGCGCGGCCCTTACCGAAAAACAGCTGGCCCAGCTGCCCGTCAAGAAGCTGGCCGGCCTGTTCAAGAGCAAGGAAGTCAACGACGACGTGGCCGAGCTGCTCAAAGCCTATGAGCATGAGATGGACTACCTCAAAGCCATCTACGACGCCAAGCGCGAAAAAGTCACCGAGGGCGACGATCTGCCTCCCGGCGTCATCAGGATGGTCAAGGTGCATATCGCCATCAAGCGCAAGCTCTCGGTGGGCGACAAGATGGCTGGCCGCCACGGCAACAAGGGCGTGGTTTCCTGCATTCTGCCGGAAGAGGACATGCCCTTCTTCGCCGACGGGCGGCCTGTGGACATCGTGCTCAACCCGCTGGGAGTGCCTTCGCGTATGAACATCGGCCAGATCATGGAAACGCATCTGGGTTGGGGTGCCAAGGAACTGGGCCGCCAGCTGGCTGAATTGCTGGATTCCGGCGCCGCCATGCAGGTGTTGCGCAGGGAAGTCAAGGACGTCTTCGGCTCCGAGGAGGTCAGCGCGCTGGTGGACGGCATGGATGACGAGGAATTAGTCGCCTCGGTCAAAAAGCTGCGCAACGGCATCGTGACCAAGACTCCGGTTTTCGACAGCGCCACGGAAGAGGAAATCTGGAGCTGGATGGACAAAGCCGGCTTGGCAAACGACGGCAAGGCCACCCTGTACGACGGTCGCACCGGCGTGCCGTTCCGCAACCGGGTCACCACAGGCGTCATGTACATCCTCAAACTGCACCATCTGGTGGATGAAAAAATCCACGCACGCTCCACGGGCCCCTACTCCCTGGTCACCCAGCAGCCGCTGGGCGGCAAGGCCCAGTTCGGCGGGCAGCGGCTGGGCGAAATGGAAGTCTGGGCACTGGAGGCTTACGGCGCGGCCTACCTCCTCCAGGAATTCCTCACGGTCAAGTCCGACGACGTGGCTGGGCGCGTGAAGATGTATGAAAAAATCGTCAAAGGCGACAACTTTCTGGAAGCCGGTCTGCCCGAATCCTTCAATGTCCTAGTCAAGGAGCTGATGAGTCTCGGGCTCGACGTGACCCTGCATCAGGAGGAAGGTAAAAAACGGCCCAAACGCGTGGGCTACATGCGCGATCGCGACGATGAAGCGGAATAAGCCTCCCTCGCTCTCCATACGGATTACAGTAACGATTCCAACGAGCCTTTTTACTAAGCAAGGTATGAATATATGAGCCTGGACGATCTTTTCACCGCGCGCGGCACGTCGGCCAATGTGACCAACATCCGCAATCTGAAAGCCATCCAGATTTCCATCGCCTCGCCGGAAGTCATCCGCGAATGGTCCTACGGCGAAGTAAAAAAACCGGAAACCATCAACTACCGTACCTTCAAGCCGGAACGGGACGGCCTGTTCTGCGCCAAGATCTTCGGCCCGGTGAAGGACTACGAGTGCAATTGCGGCAAATACAAGCGCATGAAGCACCGGGGCATCGTCTGCGAAAAATGCGGCGTGGAAGTCATCGCATCCAAGGTGCGGCGCGAGCGCATGGGGCACATTGAGCTGGCCGCGCCTGTGGCCCACATCTGGTTTTTGAAGACCCTGCCCTCCAAGATCGGCACCCTGCTGGACATGACCATGGCCGATCTGGAAAAGGTGCTCTACTTTGATTCCTATATCGTGCTGGACCCCGGCCAGACCAATCTGCAGAAGCGTCAGGTCATTTCCGAGGACCAGTACCTCCAGATTCTGGACCACTACGGCAGCGACGAGGTACTCACTGTGGGCATGGGCGCGGAAGCCGTGCGCAGCCTGCTGGAAGAGCTGGATCTGGAAAAGCTGCGTGTGGAACTGCGCGAGGAAGGCGAGGCCACCAAGAGCCAGACCAAAAAGAAAAAACTGACCAAGCGCCTGAAGATCGTGGAGGCTTTTCTGGAGTCCCAGAACAAGCCCGAATGGATGATCATGGAAGTCATTCCAGTCATTCCGCCGGAACTGCGTCCTCTGGTGCCCCTGGACGGCGGCCGCTTTGCCACCTCGGACCTCAACGACCTCTACCGCCGGGTGATCAACCGCAACAACCGGCTCAAACGACTCATGGAGCTGGGAGCGCCGGAAATCATCATCCGCAACGAAAAGCGCATGCTTCAGGAAGCCGTGGACGCGCTCTTCGACAACGGCCGCCGGGGCCGGGCCATCGCGGGCACCAACGGCCGTCCTCTCAAATCCCTGTCGGACATGATCAAGGGCAAGCAGGGCCGTTTCCGCCAGAATCTGCTGGGCAAGCGCGTGGACTACTCGGGCCGTTCGGTCATCACTGTGGGGCCCTATCTCAAGCTGCACCAGTGCGGCCTGCCCAAGAAGATGGCCTTGGAGCTGTTCAAGCCCTTCATCTATTCGGAACTGGAAAAACGCGGCCACGCCTCCACCATCAAGAGCGCCAAAAAGATGGTGGAGCGCGAGGAATTGGTGGTCTGGGATATCCTTTCGGAAGTGGTACGCGAATACCCCATTCTGCTGAACCGCGCCCCCACCCTGCACCGTCTGGGGATCCAGGCCTTTGAACCCCTGCTGGTGGAAGGCAAGGCCATCCGTCTGCATCCCCTAGTCTGCTCCGCCTACAACGCGGACTTCGACGGCGACCAGATGGCCGTGCACATTCCACTTTCTGTGGAGGCCCAGATCGAATGCCGCGTGCTGATGATGAGCACCAACAACATTTTGTCCCCGGCCAACGGCGGCCCGGTCATCGTGCCCTCGCAGGACATCGTGCTGGGCCTCTACTACATGACCGTGGAGCGCAGCTTTGAAAAGGGCGAGGGCATGACCTTCTGCGCGCCCTGGGAAGTGGAAGCCGCCCACGACGCGGGCCAGGTTTCCCTGCATGCCCGGATCAAGGTGCGCATGAAGGAAGGCGAGGAACTCGTGCAGACCACGCCGGGCCGCGTGCTAGTCAGCGACATTCTGCCGCCGGAGCTTTCCTTCGAGCACGTCAACACGGTGCTGACCAAAAAAGCCATCGCCAAGCTGGTGGGCGCGGCCTACCGCACCTGCGGCATCAAATCCACAGTCATCCTCTGTGACCGGCTCAAGGACATGGGCTACGAGTTTGCCACCCGCGCCGGTGTGACCATCGGTGTGAAGGACCTGACCATTCCCGAAAGCAAAAAGAACATTCTGGCCAAATCCCAGGCCGAGGTGGACGATATCGAGCGCCAGTACCGGGACGGCATCATCACCCGTACAGAAAAGTACAACAAGGTGGTGGACGTCTGGACCAAAGCCACGCAGGACGTTTCCACGGAAATGATCAAGGAGATCTCCTACGATGTGCTCACGGACCCGAAGACGGGCAAGCAGGAGAAAAACCAGAGCTTCAACCCCATCTTCATGATGTCCAACTCCGGCGCGCGAGGCAACCAGGACCAGATGCGTCAGCTCGCCGGCATGCGCGGCCTGATGGCCAAGCCCTCGGGCGAAATCATCGAAACGCCAATCACCTCTTCCTTCCGTGAAGGGCTTTCGGTCCTGCAGTACTTCACCTCCACCCACGGCGCGCGCAAAGGTCTGGCGGATACGGCCCTGAAGACGGCCAACTCCGGGTACCTGACCCGCCGCCTCGTGGACGTGGTGCAGGACGTGATCATTTCCGAACACGATTGCGGCACGGTGGACGGCATTGAGCTGACCCACCTCAAGGAAGGCGGCGACATCAAGACTCAGCTGGCCGAACGCATCGTGGGCCGCGTGCTGCTCTATCCCGTGCATGACCCGGACGATCCGGAGCAGATCCTGCTGCCCGAAAACACCCTGATCACGGAAGCGGAAGCCAAGCTGATCAACGGCAAGGGCATCTCCTCGGTCATGGTGCGTTCGCCCCTGACCTGCCAGTCGGAGCGCGGTATCTGCGCCCTCTGCTACGGACGCGATCTGGCGCGCGGCCACTTGGTGAACACCGGTGAGACTGTGGGCATCATCGCGGCCCAGTCCATCGGCGAACCGGGTACCCAGCTGACCATGCGCACCTTCCACATCGGCGGCACGGCCTCGAGCACCATTGAAAAGAACAAGTTCGAAGCGCTCAACGCGGGCCGGGTGATCCTCAGCCGCATCCGGGCCGTGACCAACCGCGAGGGGGCACAACTGGTGCTCGGCAAGAGCGGCCAGCTGACCATCGTGGACCCACAGGGCCGCGAGCGGGAGAAATACATCCTGCCCAACGGTGCGCGCCTGATGGTCCATGATGGTCAGGAAGTGACCAAGGGCACGGTGCTGGCCGAATGGGATCCTTTCAACGAACCCTTCGTGGCCGAGGAAGAAGGCGTGCTCCGCTTCACGGACATCATCGACGGCAAGACCGTGCAGGAAAAAGTGGACGACGTCACCCGTCAGGCATCCCTGACCATCATGGAGTACCGCACCACCAACTTCCGGCCCTCCATCTCCATCTGCGACGAGGACGGCAATGTGAAAAAACGCATCCACGGTGCGGCCTCGGCCATCTACAGCCTGCCCGTGGGCTCCATCATCATGGTCAAGGACGGCGAGAGCATCCAGGCTGGCGACATCATCGCCCGCAAGCCCCGCGAAACCTCCAAGACCAAGGATATCGTGGGCGGCCTCCCGCGCGTGGCCGAGCTCTTTGAAGTGCGCAAGCCCAAGGACATGGCCGTGGTTTCCGAAATCGCGGGCACCGTGACCTATGCCGGGGAATCCAAGGGCAAGCGCAAGCTGGTGGTCACGCCGGAAATCGGCGAAACCAAGGAATACCTAGTGCCCAAGGGTAGGCATATTACTGCGGCGGACGGCGACTTTGTGGAGGCGGGCGATCCCCTCACCGAAGGCTATCCGGAACTGCACGACATTCTGCGAACCCGGGGTGAGAAATACCTGGCCCGCTATCTGGTGGACGAAATCCAGGAAGTCTACCGCTTCCAGGGTGTGGGCATCGACGACAAGCACATTGAAGTGATCGTGCGCCAGATGCTCAAAAAGGTGACTATTCTCGACTCCGGCGGCACCAGCTTCCTGGTGGGCGAGCAGGTGGACAAGAGCGAGTTCAGGGCCGAAAACCAGAAAACCATCGCCGAAGGCCGTGTTCCGGCCACGGCGGAACCTCTGGTGCTGGGCATCACCCAGGCATCGCTGACCACGTCCTCCTTCATCTCGGCGGCTTCCTTCCAGGAAACCACCAAGGTGCTCACCGAAGCCTCGCTCAAGGGCAAGATGGACTACCTGCGCGGCCTCAAGGAAAACGTCATTGTGGGCCGCCTGATCCCCGCCGGTACAGGCTATCGCAAATACGTGAACGGCGATATCGAAGTGCCGGATCAGAAGGAACGTCCGGACAACTTCTTGGAAGAACTGGAAGAAAATCCCGTACTGGTGGATCTGAACCAGTAGAGGCCCCCATCTGTCGGACAAATAGCGAGCCCCGGAAGGCATGCCTTCCGGGGCTCGCTTGCTTTTCAATGCAAACTGTACGCTTAAGTCGCGACCACTCAGCCCTTGGTTTTCACCCGCAGCACATGCCCGTCCTTTTTCAACAAGTCAAGCAGATCGGCCAGATCATAGCCGTAGGGCACCTTGATGTGCGCATCCACCACGATGCCCTTTCTTTACCGGGAACAGCCTTGGATGTGGGAACATGCAGCTTACGCTCGCGCAGGCGCGCGCACTGCGTCCAGCCCGGCGCAGCCGCCGATATGCAGGCAAGAGGCGCTCCATGCTGGGCGCGCGCGGCCAGGTAAAATGCCGGTGCAAAAAAAGCCGGGGCAGAAAAATCAGGGCTGTGCCCGGCACGCCAGGCAGATACAGGCCCGATCCCACAGCCATGCTGATGCCCGCCGCCGTGGTCAGTCCGCTGATGTCCTGTCCACGCACGAAGATCACGCCCGCGCCCAGAAAGCCCGCGCCGGTCACGATCTGGGCCGCGATACGCGAGGGGTCAAGCGCCACGTCCTGAGAGCGAGCATGTCCGCGAAACCATACAGAGACGATCACAAACAGCGCCGACTCCATGGAAACCGCCAGGTGGGTGCGAATGCCCCGCCTCCTTGCGGCGGTTGGCCAGTCCATAGCCGGTAAAAGCTTCCGCAGAGCCCAGCCAGAAAAAGACGCCCAGAAACTCAAATCCCTGCGACAAGCCCAAGTCCATACCATCTTTTCCAGACCCGACCCACTATCCCAGATGTGTGTCAAACTCAACTGTAAAGCCCCCTCAGTTAGTGCAAAGCCAAACTGGAGCCACCAGCATGCTTGAAGGCAAAC
>APFI01000074.1 GCA_000403945.1 Desulfovibrio sp. Dsv1 | reverse complement strand
CGATCCCCAACAATTCGTCCGGGCTGTCCCACGGTGACAATTTCATCGAGGGTAGCCTGGACAAGGGTGACCTCATGAGGGCTGGCAGAATCCGTGTGCAGGGCGACTGGAAGACCGGAAGCGTCTGCAATAACCACGAGCTTCGTACCCAACAAACGCGGATTTTCTGGACTCTCCGATCTGACCTCAGACACCCGGACTATCCTACAGGCTCAGCGCCAAGCCAGCCCACAGCCATCAGCACCACAAAAACCGGCGTTCGCCTTATTGGAGCTGACAAAGTGGCCAACTCTTCCGGATCCATGGTCGAGCGTTGATGCTGGCGAAACTTGGGTTTGGGGAGATTTCTTCCTGACATTCCAGAAGAAGCCGAAGACCGTTCTTGACCTCATCATGGAAATGCAGGGGAAGAAGGCCGAGTATCGGGGGATGACCTACCACTACGCCATGTCGGTTTTCTACCGCATCGACAGGAATCCTCACGGCCCATCCACCGGCCGATTATGACCGTTGCCCTTGAACAAGCCGATATGGGCATGCTGGCCAAAATGCTCGGCGAAGGCAACACAAGCCCACAGACGGTCAAGCAGAAGTTTTTCGAGATACTGGGGCGGCAGTTGGGAGTAAGCGGCCAGCCAAAGATGATCGGTGATCTGGCTCAGGCTCATGGGCACCCGGAAACGGGACTGCCCGCCAAGAAGAAAAACTCTGGCGGAGCCAATCGCGGAAATCTGCTGGCCAGGGTGATGATCAAAGTGCCCGCCCAGTTGAGCGCGGAAGAGAGCGAGCTCTGAAGGATCCGCCGAAGCTCCACGATGTCAGGGGTCAAGGTCATCAGCTACATACGAGCCATCAACTTCAAGGTTGGGGACCCTCCCTGAGTGAGCCAATGAAAATGCGCGTAGCACAATATAGTGCCACTGGCCTGGCAAGTGGTGGAAATCCTGCACGACCGACCTCCCCGGCAATCCACATTTATTCGGTTATGAAAGCCAGCTTGCCGTCCTTCACATCCACGCGCGCGTGCTGGCCGTCGCGTATCCGGCCGCTGACCAGTTCGCGGGCTAGGGGCGTTTCCACAGCCTGTTGCAGGTAACGCTTGAGCGGACGCGCGCCGTAGACCGGATCATAGGCCGCTTCGGCCACAAAATCACGGGCTTCGTCACTCATGCTCAGCCTGATCTTGCGTTCTTCCAGCCGCGCGCGCAGACGCTTGAGCTGGAGTTCCACAATGCGGCCGATCTGGTCCCGCCGGAGCGGCAGGAAGACCACAGTTTCGTCCACACGGTTGAGGAATTCCGGCCGGAAGTGGGCGCGTAATTCCTCCATGACCTGTTCCCGCGCCCCTTCCTTGAGCGCGCCGTCCGGCGCGATGCCGTCCAGCAGGTGAATGGATCCGATGTTGGAAGTCATGATCACAATGCAGTTGCGGAAGTCCACAGTGCGGCCCTGACTGTCCGTGAGCCGTCCGTCGTCCAGCAGTTGCAGCAGGGTATTGAAGACATCCGGATGAGCCTTTTCGATCTCGTCGAAGAGGATCACGGAATAGGGCTTGCGGCGCACGGCCTCGGTGAGCTGGCCGCCCTCGTCATAGCCCACATAGCCCGGAGGCGCGCCGATGAGCCGCGACACCGAATGCTTTTCCATGTATTCGCTCATGTCCAAGCGGACCATATTGTCTTCCGTATCAAAGAGTGCCTCGGCCAAAGCCTTGGAAAGCTCGGTCTTGCCCACGCCAGTGGGGCCCAGAAAGATAAAGGAGCCTGTGGGCCGCAAGGGGTCGGACAGACCGGCGCGGGCGCGCAGCACGGCGTCGGCCACGGCGGTAACCGCCTCGTCTTGGCCCACCACACGCTCATGCAGTTGGTCGGACAGGCGCAGCAGTTTTTCGCGCTCGGGCTCCAGCAGCCGTGTCACCGGAATGCCGGTCCACTTGGCCACGATTTCGGCCACATCATCGGGGCGCACTTCCTCGCGCAGCAGCCGCGGGGCGTCGCCGTCCCGGCTTTCGCCAGAAGTGTCAGCCAGCTTTTTCTCCAGTTCCAGCAGCTTGGAATACTTGAGCTCGGCGGCCCGGTTCAGATCATAGGCCCGCTCGGCCTGTTCGATGGCCAGCTTGGTCTGCCCGATCTGCTCCTTGATTTCGCGTACATTGTCGATGGAGCCCTTTTCGTTCTCCCACTGCTTGCGCATGGTCGCCTGCTGATTGCGCAGCTCGGCCAGTTCGTTTTCCAGGCGCTCCAGGCGCTCGCGCGAGGCTTCGTCCGTTTCGCGGCGCAGGGCTTCGCGCTCAATCTCCAGCTGCATGACCTTGCGGTTGACCGCGTCCAGGTCGGCCGGCAGGGAGTCGATCTCCGTGCGGATCATGGCCGCGGCCTCATCGATGAGGTCAATAGCCTTGTCCGGCAGCTGCCTGTCCGTGATGTAGCGATGAGAAAGCACCACGGCATCCACAATGGCCGAATCGCTGATGCGCACGCCATGGTGCACCTCAAAACGCTCCTTCAGGCCGCGCAGGATGGAGATGGCGTCCTCCACTGTGGGCTCTTCCACCATCACGGGCTGAAAGCGCCGCTCCAGGGCAGGGTCCTTTTCAATATACTTGCGGTATTCATCCACCGTGGTGGCGCCGATGCAGTGCAGTTCGCCGCGCGCCAGCATGGGCTTGAGCAGATTGCCCGCGTCCATGGACCCTTCGGTCTTGCCCGCGCCCACAATGGTGTGCAGCTCATCGATGAAAAGAATGATCTGGCCTTCGCTTTTCTCCACTTCATTGAGCACGGCCTTGAGCCGTTCCTCGAACTCGCCCCGATACTTGGCGCCAGCGATAAGCGCCCCCATGTCCAGGGCGAAGAGCTTGCGGCCCTTGAGGCCTTCGGGCACGTCGCCCTTGACGATTCGGAAGGCCAAGCCTTCCACGATAGCCGTCTTGCCCACGCCCGCTTCACCGATAAGCACCGGGTTATTCTTGGTGCGCCGGGACAGGATGCGGATCACCCGGCGGATTTCCGCGTCTCGGCCGATGACCGGGTCCATCTTGCCCTGGCGCGCCGCGTCCACCAGGTCGCGCGCATATTTGCTCAGGGCCTCGAACGTATCTTCGGGGTTGGCGCTGGTCACGCGCGCGCCGCCGCGCAGCTCTTCCATGGCCTTGACGAAGCACGCGCGGGTGATCTTGTATTCCCTGAACGCCTGACCCAGGGGCGAGGAAGGTTCCACATCAGTCAACGCGGCAAAAAGATGGTCCACGCTGACATATTCGTCCTTCATCCGCCGGGCTTCATTCTGGGCTTCGCCCAGAACCTTGGCCAGACGCGGGGTGATCATGATCTTGGTGGGATCCACGCCGCCGCCGGAAACCGAAGGCCGCTTGCGCAACGAGGTTTCCAGAGCCACGGCCAAGGCCCGAGGCTGGATGCCCATATGCTCCAGGATACGGGGCACAATGCCGTTTTCCTGCTGCACCAGGGCCAAGGCCAAGTGCCCGGCATCCGTCTCCTGATGGCCCATGCCCGCAGCGACGGTCTGGGCCTCGGTCACGGCCTCACGGGCTTTTTCCGTAAATTTGTTGATGTCCATATACTCTCCACACAATGCCGGGTCAGTCCGGCTAGTCTTCAAATCCCTGCAAACTGCGCACAGTGCGCTCCAGTGCGTCGATGCGCTCCAGCAAATCCACGATGATGGTGCCGCCCACCACAGGCAGTTCAAAATCGCAGCAAATGCGCTCCAGCTTGCGGACCCTGTAAATGTCGGCATCGCGGAACATCAGAATCTGTGTGGCGCTGGTCCGGCTTTCGATCCAGCCCAGCGCGACCAATTCCTGCAGACGCTCCGGAGCGACGCCGGTAATTTCCACAAATTCCTCCCAGTCCATGGCCGTTGACGGCGCGGGCAGGGAAGGCGATTTCTTGGTCATACTCATACTTCACCTCCACCTTGGTCAGACGCGGGCCTTGAAGGACGAGACGTCCGCCAGCTTCCGCCAGAGCTCGCTCTCTTCCGCGCTCAACTGGGCGGGCACTTTGATCATCACCCTGGCCAGCAGATCGCCGCGATTGGCTCCGCTGCCCAAACCCTTGCCGCGCAAGCGGAATTTGCGGCCCGAACTGGAACCGGCGGGAATGTTCAATTCCACATGCCCCTCAAGGGTGGGCACGGCCACCTTGGCGCCCAGCGCCGCTTCCCACGGGGTCAGTGCCACGTCGCAGCGCAGGTTTTCGCCCTCCACCTTGAACTGGGGATGCGCCAGATAGCGCACCCGCAGAAACAGGTCGCCCGGAGTGCCGCCCGGCGCGGGGTCGCCCTGACCGGCCAGCCGCAACTTGGCCCCCTCGCGGATGCCTGCAGGCACGTTGATCTCCAAGGTCTTGGGCCCCTGCGGCATCTGCAGGGTCACGGTGCGACGGCCACCGCGTGAGGCATCTTCCAGGCTCAATGGCAGTTCGGCCTCCACGTCGCGGCCGCGCCGGGGCCGCGAGGAAAAACCGCCGAAAGGGTCGGGGCCGAACTGCATCCCGCGCCCGCCCCCCGCGCCGCCGAACAGGGTTTCAAAAAAATCCGAAAAGCCGGAGCCGTCAAAGTTTTTGCCGTTGAACGTGAAATGCACGTTCTCAAAACCGGGCTCACCCTGGAATTGCTGGCCGTGCTGCCAGTCAGGACCTAGCTGGTCGTACAATTTGCGCTTTTCCGGATCCTTGAGGACTTCGTAGGCTTCGTTGATTTCCTTGAATTTCTCTTCAGCCTGCTTGTCGCCCGGATTAAGGTCCGGATGGTACTTGCGAGCCAGCTTTTTGTAAGCCTTGGAAATTTCCCCGGCACCGGCACCGCGTTCCACACCCAGCAGTTTGTAATAGTCTTTATATGATACTGCCATGTTTTGCTCTCCCCCGTACGGGTCTGACTCTGCTGGAGACATGCCGGTGTGGAATCCCCGCACCGGCGGGCTTACGCGCTCACGCATGCCCCGCTCCAGTAAAACAACATAAGATCGACTGGGCCGCCGTCAAAACCGCACAGTGCGTAAAAGCTTCTTTTTAAACCACGCCGTGCTCTCCCGGCCGGTCGTACTTTTCCTTTTCCTGCGCCCGAACGTAGAATTCCGTATTGCCCAGCCTCAGCAGAATGGCCGAGGAAACATAAATGGATGAGGCCGTACCCACGAACACGCCAATGAGCATGGTCAGCGCGAAATCGTGGATCACGCCGCCGCCCAGCAGAAAAAGGGACAGGGTCGCCACAAAGGTGGTTCCGCTGGTCAGGATCGTCCGCGAGAGGGTCTGATTGACGCTCCGGTTGATGAGCGCGGCCAGATCCAGCTGGGGCGCGGCGCGCAGATTCTCACGCAGACGGTCGTAGACGATGATGGTGTCATTGAGGGAATAGCCCACCAGAGTCAGTAGGGCAGCCATGACGTTGAGGTCGATTTCCACATTCATGATGGAGAGCAGACCCGCCGTGACGAGCACGTCGTGCAGCAGCCCCACCACCGCACCCAGCGCAAAGTTGAGCCTGAGGAAAAAGCAGACCACCATGGTGATGGCCAGAGCCGTCATCACCAGCCAACCCATGCTCAGACCGGTGAAGCCCAGCACGTACATACCGCCCCAGAGAGCTGCGGCCATGATGGCGCCGGCCATCCAGCGCTGCTCGAAACGGCCGGAAATATATACGGCGATGAGCAGCACGGCGTAATACAAGGCGCTCAGGGCCTTGTTGGTCAGATCGCCGCCCACCTTGGGGCCCACCACTTCCAGGCGCTGGATCTCGGCCGCGTTATCCGGAAAGGCCGATGCCAGTGCGTTGATCACATTGGCGCGCAGGGCCGAGGCATCAGCATTTTCCGCGCTGGAAAAGCGCAGCAGATAGTCCCGTCCGCCCTCGCCGAAGCGCTGGGTGGTTATGCCGGGCAAAGCCGGAATGTCCAGACTTTTCTTGAGCGCCTCGTCATTGACGGGCTTGTCGAACCGCACCTGAACAATAACACCGCCCGCGAAGTCGATGCCCATCTTGAGGCCATTGCCCCACAGCGCCGAAGCCAGACCGGCCAGCAGCAGGACGGTGGAAATGCCGTAGGCCCAGTGCCGCCATCCGATGAAATCTATATTGGTATCATGCTTGATGAATGCAAAGCCCATGATGGCCTCCCCGCTATATGCTGATGCCCTTGGGACCGCAGTGGCGCGCCCATTCCTCAAAGATGGCCCGGGACACGAAAATGGCCGTGAACATGGAGGCGATGATCCCCAGGGAGAGCGTCACCGCGAAGCCCCTGATGGGGCCGGTGCCGAACTGGTACAGAATCACTGTGGCGATGATGGTGGTCAGGTTCGAGTCGGTGATGGAAATGGCGGCGCGGTCAAAGCCCGCCTTGACCGCCGCCAGCGGCGACAGCCCCAAGCGCAGTTCCTCACGTATTCGTTCGTAGATCAGCACGTTGGCGTCCACGGCCATGCCGATGGTCAGCACGATGCCCGCGATACCCGGCAGGGTCAGGGTGGCCCCGAAAGCCGCCATGCCCGCCATGACCATCAGCATGGTAAAGCAGAGCATGCCGTCGGCGATAAGGCCGCTGAGACCGTAATAGACGGCCATGAACAACACCACGGCGGCCGCGCCAACCAAGGCGGCGCGCACGCCGCTGTCAATGGATTCCTGCCCCAGCGAAGGCCCCACGCTGCGCTCTTCCAGCACCGAAACCGGCGCGGGCAGGGATCCTGCGCGCAGCACAATGGCCAGATCCTGGGCCTCTGCTGTGGTGAAGTTGCCGGAAATGCTGGCCCGGCCGCCGCCGATGCGCTCGCGGATCACCGGCGCGGAATAGACCTTGCCGTCCAGCACTATAGCCATGCGGCGGCCCACGTTTTCCGTGGTGACCCGCTCGAAAATGCGCGCGCCCCGGGCATTGAAATTCAGGGTGACATAGGCCCTGTTCATCTGGTCAAAGGCGGGCCGGGCGTCGGCCACATCCTCGCCGGTGAGCATGGCGTCCTTTTCCACGGCGATCTGGCCTTCCTTCTTCTGGCCGCCCGGCGTGTTTTCCAGCAGGGGCAGGGAAACCACGCCCGTAGGCAGCACGGCCCTGCCGGGGTCCACGTCGTCGCGCACCAAGCGAAATTCCAGATGGGCCGTCTGACCGATGATCTGCACGGCGCGGCGCGGGTCGGAAATGCCGGGCAACTGCACCTGAATGCGGTTCCCGGCCTGTTTACGGATATCCGGCTCGGCCACGCCGAACTGGTCGATGCGGTTGCGGATGGTGCGCAGGGCCTGATCCAGGGCCATGCTTTCCAGACGCGTCACTTCCGTCGCCGTAAAGTGGGCCACGTAGCGCAACTGGCCGAATTCGCCCTTGCACGGCTCGCCCACGGTCAGTTGCGGGAAGTGGCGGATGAGAATTTCCTTCAGCTTGTCCTCATTTTCCGCGCGCGGCAGTATAAACTCCAGTGCTGTGCCGCCCACCACGCGGGGCCGCAGCACCACGACCTTTTCGTCCTGGGCCAGACGGCGCAGGTCCTGCCCGGCCAGAGCCAGGGAATTGCTCGCAGCCTTGGCCACGTCGACGCCCAGCGTCAGGTGGATGCCGCCCTTGAGGTCAAGGCCGAGGTTGATCCTGTTGGACGGCAGAATGCGCTCCAGAGTCGACCCGACGCCGGGCACGCTCGGCAGCGTGTAAGCAAGGCATGCCAGAAACACTACTATCGCAATGGACAAGCGCCAGCGCAGACCCATCGTACACCTTCCACAAAAAGGACTTGCCCGCGCTGTGCGCGGGCGGAATATCTGCCCCGGCAAGCCGCCCGGCGACCGAAAAGGCCGCGCCGCCCTCAGGGGCGGCTTGCACGGCCAACGGGACAGTCAGAACCAGATTCACTTTGAAACTGCAGCCAGCTTCAAAGCCAGCGCCGGCTTCCTTCAAAGCTGGCGCCGGCTTTCGCCGACGCCGAAGCAAACAATATTTTCAATAATCAATTGCATGCCCCCGACGCGAAAACGCCCGGCAGGGGCTTATTTCTTTTCTTCGGCCTTGGCTTCCTTGCCGTTCCGGGCCGGCAACAGACCGCCGATAGCCGTGCGGGAAATACGCACTTTGGCTTCGCCGGACTCCAGCAGTACCTGTTCGTCATCGATCTCAAGGATGCGGCCGATGAGCCCGCTGGAGGTCACCACATGATCGCCCCGCTTCAGTTCGGTCAGCATCTGCTTGTGGGCCTTGGCCCGCTTCTGCTGGGGACGGATCAGGAGGAACCAGAAAATGACGAACATCAGGATCAGCGGCAGGAACTGCATTAGCATGTCCGTGCCGCTGGCGGGAGCTCCGCCGGCTTGGGGCGTGCCCATGGCAAAAGCTACGGATTCAAACAAAGCGCACCTCCATTCAGGTGTGGATGAGGCCCTGGCGCGCGTCGCACCCGCACGAGCCGTCGCCCCGGAGCCGGGTTAGCGAAATAACAGCATATTATTATAGCCCCTACGGCGCGAATTTGCAAGCCTTTGTGGATCCGGCGGCCTCTTGCGCGAAGGATACGGCCAGTGCCGCAACCTTCTCCCGGCTTTCTCTGTGCGTTGTGGGCAAATGGCCGCCGTGCGGGCTGCACACGCGCAACAGGTGCAAATGCGTCACCGGCGCGGCGCTGCGCCGCGCCAGATAAAAGGCGTTATACGGGCGACAGCGCGTGTCGCTGCGCAGTTGCACAATGCAGAGCGGCGCGCGGATCAGGGGCAGGTTGCGGCGGATGGCGGGCAGGGCGCGCTCCACCTCCGCGAAATGACGCAGACAGCAGATCTCTTCATGTCCCTCCCAGGGCGCTACGGCGCGGGAGGCCGGATCGCGTGGAGGCACGCGCAGCACGGGCCGCAACCGGGCATGGAGGGGCAGCAGGAAAAAGCGCCAGTCCACGGCGAAAAAGGGAAAATATTTGTGGAAAAACAGCGGAGTGGCCAAGGCCAGCAGGCCAGCGGGGGGCGGAAGCTCTCCGCGCGCCGCCGTCAGGGCCACATCCAGCGCCAGAATGCCGCCCAGCGAATAGCCCGCCAGCAGGACGGGACTCTCCTGGTTCAGACGGGCGTATTCCGCGCGGGCGAAGGCCCGCCACTGGGCGAAGGAGGAAGCCAGGTAGGCTTCTTCCGTGCCGCCGTGTCCGGGCAGGGCCGGAGCGTGGGCCGCAAAGCCCGCTGCCGTCAGGGCGCAGGCCAGGGGCAGCATTTCAAACGGGCTGCCGCCGATCCCGTGCAGGAGCAGACATTGCATGAAGCCTCCTTTCAGGGCCTTGCCTCTCCGGCCCGCAGACGTTACCTAGTCGTTTCACGCTGTCCGCAGGACCTCATAACCGACCAGGATTGTCATGCAGCACTGCCACACGCTTCTCCACGCGGGCATCCTCGTCACGCAGGACGCACAACGCCGCGTCATTGAAAACGGCTCCCTAGCCATCAATCAGAGCATGGTGGCCGCCGTGGGGACGCGCGAAGCGCTGTCCGCCGCCTGGCAGGCCGAACGGGAGCTTGACCTTGGCAGGATGCTCGTTCTGCCCGGCCTCGTCAATGCCCATACCCACGCGGCCATGACCTGTCTGCGCGGTCTGGCCGACGACATGCCGCTCATGGACTGGCTGCACCAGCGCATTTTCCCGGTAGAGGCCAAGCTCACCCCGGAGATCGTCCGCCTGGGCAGCCTGCTGGGCTATGCGGAAATGCTGCGTAACGGCACCACGGCCTGCATGGACATGTATATTTTTGAGGGGGCCGTGCTTGAAGCCGCGCGCACGGCCGGTCTGCGCTGCGTGGGCGGCGAGGTGGTCTTCGCCTTTCCCTCGGCGGCCTGCGCCGGTCCAGAGGCCGCCCTGGAGGCCACCCGCGCCCTGGCGGAGCGCTACGCCGGCGAAGACCGCCTGCGAGTGGCCGTCAACCCGCACAGCGTTTACACCACCACGCCTGAAATCCTCGCGGCCTGCCGCGATCTGGCCGGAGAACTGGGCCTGCCCCTGCACATCCACCTCTCGGAAACCCGTGAGGAAACGGAACTCTGCCTCAAGAATCACGGTAAACGGCCCGTAGCCCTCTGCCGCGATCTGGGCCTGCTGGACCTGCCCTGCACTTTGGCTCATGTGGTGGACGTGGACGAAGAAGAATTGGACATTCTGGCCCGGCACAAGGCCGTGGCGGCGCACAATCCCTCTTCCAACATGAAGCTGGCCTCCGGCGTGGCCCCGCTGCCCGCCATGCTGGAACGGGGTCTGGCGGTGGGCCTTGGCACCGACGGCCCGGCCAGCAACAATCAATTGAACATGTTCACGGAAATGGGCCGGGCCGCCCTGCTACACAAACTGGCCGGGCATGATCCCACCCTGCTGCCTGCGGCGTGGGTGCTGGACATGGCTACCCTGGGCGGAGCCGAGGCCCTGCACGACGCCCGCCTGGGTTCGCTGGGACCGGGCAAGGTCGCGGACTGCGTGGCTCTGGATCTTTCCTCGCCCAATCTTCAGCCCCTGTATAATGCTGTTTCACAGACGGTCTACGCGGCCACCGGCATGGAAACGCGCATGACCATGGTGGGGGGAGAAATTCTTTATCAGGACGGGCGCTTCAGCCGCTTCGACTACGACGCCCTCTGCCGGGAAATGCGCGACCTGCGCTCTTTTGTACTGCGTACCGCCGGTCTTGCGGGATAACGCCGCCCGCACGGAAGCCCCGCTCGCTTCAGGGATATGCCGGGGTGTTCGCGGGAACTGAAAAATTAAGGGGATGATGGCCACGCCGCATAGAACATCCACCCTGAAAGCCTGATCTTCCCTCTTGACAGCGGCCCGCATCAGCCTATACTAACCCTTCCCAGCACCGACGGCCTCTGAAACGTCGGCGGAACATAACGAAAAATTCGAGGCGCTCCGGCGCATGGAGGTTTTGCTATGAGTCCTCTGGAAAATGCCACCAAGACCGCTGAAGGCGTGGTGGTCAACGGTTTTGTCATTTCTCCTGTGGTGGAACAGTGCTCCGGCTGTGACCGTGTGCGCGAATTCGACGGTGAACAGTTCTGCTCCAGCTATCCCAACCCCGCCAGCAAATGGACCGGCGGCCGGTGTAACTTCGCCACACATGTCAAGGCCCAGACGACCGCCGCAGCCAAGGTGAACCCGTTGAAGGCGTCCAAGCGCGCCGCCAAGGGCCGCTAGGCTTCATATTTGCTCCGGTCATGGACCAAAGAGTTCACTCCTTCGCAAAACGCTTGCCTTTCCTTGTTGACGCACAAAATCCATCGCTGGGAAAAACATTTTCAAGAGGCCGCGCAAACGACCTCTTTTCCTAATTGTCGGACAGGATCATGGAACATCAGGAACTGGCCGGTCTGCTGGCCGGATTGGCGCAACGGGACGAACGCGTGGTGGAACTACAGAGCGCGCTCACGGCATGCAAGGCTCTGGGGCCGGACAACGGAGGCCGGGGCGAGCTGGCCAAGGTCCGGCAGATCGCGGGCTGGCTGGAAGCCTGCGGCGTGCGCGATCTGCAGCGGGTGGACGCGCCGGACGAGCGCGTGCCGGACGGGCTGCGGCCCAACCTGGTGGCCCGCCTGCCCGGCGCGGATTCCCGCACGCTCTGGCTTTTCGGCCACACCGACGTGGTGCCGCCGGGCGACCCCGCCGCCTGGACTTCCGACCCTTGGCAGGTCCGGCGCGAAGCCGACTGGCTTTACGGACGCGGCGTGGAGGACAATCAGCAGGCCATCGTCAGCATGCTCCTGCTGGCCGAGGAGCTGCGGCGGCAGGAGGTGACGCCAGCGCTGAACCTGGGCTTGGTTTTCATGGCCGACGAGGAATCCGGCAGCGATTACGGCCTGGCCCATGTGCTGGAATGCGCGTCGGAGCTGTTCAGGCCCGAGGACCTTTATATTGTGCCGGATGCGGGTTCGCCGCGTGGCGATCTCATTGAAGTGGCGGAAAAGGGCCAGCTCTGGCTCAAGGTACGGACCACCGGCGTCCAATGCCACGCGTCCACGCCGCACAAGGGCCGCAACGCCCTTGTGGCCGGCGCGGACATGGTCCTGGCATGCCGTCAGGGTCTGTGCGACGCTTTTCCGCAGGAGGATGCGCTGTTCAAGCCGCCATGCTCAACATTTGTTCCCACCAAGCACGACGCCAACGTGCCCAGCGTGAACATCCTGCCCGGCAGCGACGTTTTCTACCTGGACTGCCGCCTTTTGCCGGACGTGCCGCAGGATGCCGTGCTGGCCGAAGTCCGTCGGCTGGCCGCCACAGTGGCCGCGCGCCACGGCGTGGAGATTACGGTGGATGTGGAGCACGCCCAGCCCGCCTCGGCCGCTCCGGCAAACAGCCCCGTGGTGCGGGCTCTGGAACGGGCCGTGGAACAGGTTTACGGCGTGCGGGCCCGGCCCGTGGGCATCGGCGGGGCCACAGTGGCCGCGCTGTTGCGCCGCAAGGGCCTGCCCGCCGCTGTCTGGGCCTGTATCCAGAATACCTGCCACCAGCCTGACGAGCGCGCTTCCATCAGCGCCGCCCGCAAGGACGCCCAAGTGTTCGCCCATATCCTCATGCAACGGGACGCCCATGCCTGACGCCGGTTTTGACTGCATCATCGCGGGCGGCGGCCACGCCGGTTCCGAAGCCGCCGTGGCTCTGGCCAAACTGGGTTTCAGCGTGCTGCTGGTCAGCGGCAATCTGGATCGGCTGGGCTACCTCTCGTGCAATCCGGCCATCGGCGGTCTGGCCAAGGGGCACATGGTGCGCGAAATCGACGCACTTGGCGGCATGATGGGGCTTTGGGCCGACGCGGCGGGCATCCAGTTCCGCACCCTGAACATGAGCAAGGGCCCGGCCGTGCGCGCCACGCGCGCCCAGATCGACCGCGAAGCCTATCAGCGCGCCCTCAAAAAAACGCTTTACGCCACGCCCGGCCTGCGTCTCTGGCAGGATACGGTTACGGGCATCACCACTGCGGCGGGCCGTGTCGCGGGCGTGCGCACGGCCCAGGGGCTGGAATTCGCGGCCCGGCATGTGCTGCTGACAACCGGCACCTTTCTGGACGGGCGCATCCACATCGGCCTGACCAATCTGCCCGGCGGCCGTCTGGGCGACGCTCCGGCCCTGCTCCTTTCCGACAGCCTGCGCGCTCTGGGTCTGGAACTGGGCCGCCTGAAAACCGGCACCACGCCGCGCCTGCTGCGTTCCTCCATTGATTTTTCCCGTCTGGAGGAACAGCGTGGGGATATGTCCCCGCCCGCCTTCAGCTTTCACGGACCCGGCCCGGTTCTGCCGCAGGTTTCCTGCCACATCACCTGGACCACAGCCCGCACCCATGAAATCATCCGGGGCGGTTTCGACCGGTCGCCCCTGTTCACCGGCGTGATCCAGGGCGTGGGCGCGCGCTACTGCCCGTCCATTGAGGACAAGGTGGCCCGCTTTCCTCAACGGGAGCGGCACCAGATTTTTCTGGAACCGGAAGGCCTAGACAGCGCGGAGGTATATGCCAACGGCATTTCCACCAGCCTGCCCCTGGACGTGCAGATGGCCATGCTGCGCAGCATTCCCGGCCTGGAGGGAGTCGTCATGGCCCGGCCGGGCTACGCCATCGAATATGATTACGTGAACCCCGTGCAACTGCGCCCCACTTTTGAAAGCAAGGCCGTGCCGGGCCTCTGGCTGGCCGGACAGATCAACGGCACTTCCGGCTATGAGGAAGCGGCGGCGCAAGGCCTCTGGGCCGCCCTGAACATCGCCTGCGCCGAAAAAAATCTGCCGCCTTTCGCGCCGGGCCGGGACGAAGCCTACATGGCCGTGCTGGCGGACGATCTGGTGACCCTGGGCACACAGGAGCCCTATCGCATGTTCACCTCCCGCGCCGAACACCGTCTGCTCCTGCGCGAGGATAATGCCGACGCCCGCCTGACCCCGCTGGGCCGCAGCCTGGGCTTGGTAGATGACGCTCATTGGATCGTTTTTTGCATAAAAATGGACAACGCGGAGCGTCTCAGAAAACGGCTTGAGGAGACGCGTCTTCCCGCCGACAGGCGGGAGGCGGACAGCGACCAGGTTTTGCTGCCGCCGGGGCGCAGTCTGGCGGAGGTGCTGCGCCGCCCGGACATGGATCTGGAACGGCTGGCCGCCGCGCTGGCGGAGGCGCCGGGGCTTTCCCCGGATCCGGGCGCGGAACTGGCCGCCGAACTGGAACATTGCGGCCGGGCCGTGTGCGAAGGTGTACAGACGGATATCAAATACGCCGGCTATCTGGAACGCCAGCGATCACTCATCGCCCGTACGGCAAAACTGGAGTCCACGGCCTTGCCCTCGGATTTGGATTACGCCAGAGTGGCGGGACTCTCCCGTGAAGTGGAAGAGAAGCTCAGCCGTGTGCGTCCCCTGAATCTGGGGCAGGCCGGCCGCATTTCCGGGGTAACCCCGGCGGCGGTGGCCTGCCTGGAGATACATTTGCACAAATTGGGCTTCTTGCGCCCGGCCCGGCGGCCCCGGGACGGACTTTTTTCATAGCATCAGCCGGAACATCCGGGATTTGCGCGCAAATCCCGACGGCGTTTCATCGGTGGCCCCATAATGCGCACAGAAGAATACATTTTGATCTTTGGCGTCCTTTTTGTGGCGCTCTGCTTCCTGTCTGTCTGCCTGAACGGTCGATTGCAAAAAATCAGACAGCAGAAACGCCGTCGAAACGTGATCCGCCAGATGCTCCAGACCGCCCAGGAACAGAACGAAATTTTCGATATAAAAGTGTTGGAGGACAATGAGACCAACAAAAACGGGCTCTCCGCCACATTGATCCGGCAGGGCGCCGCAAGCCTAGATATGGAAGTGCTGGCCTATATCTCCATGAAATGGACGGGCACCCCGGTGGACGTCTATTTTCGGGTCAGCCTGCCGCAAGGCCCCACTTTTTACAAGTTCCGCTCCGCCATCCAGACGGTGGATGCCGGACGCGAAAAATCCCGTATCGGCATCGCCGCGCCCACGGATCTGGAAGTGGGCCAGAACCGCAATTTCATCCGCGTCAAACCACACAAGGAGGCGGTGCGGGTCATCGGCGTCTGGCCCATTGAACCGGACAGGCCCATTCCCTGCACCACGGCCGAAATCGGCCGCCCGGTAATGCTCTACAGGCTGGACATGAAGAACGAACCCGTACAGGTGGAAAACGTCTCCGCCACGGGCATGGCCCTGCGCTTCCCGATGGAAGATGCGGAAACACGGCCTGTTGACCTGGACAAGGGTTCGCAGCTACTCTGCCTTGTCGTCTATGCCATGGATAAAAAAGGCGAGAGGCTCGTCACGTTCTGGTGCACCTGCGAAGTCGTCAACGCCCGCACGGTGGAGGGCCTCGCGCCCGCGCTGATTTTGGGGGTGGAGTTCACCAACTGGGCCGTGCAGGAAGAGGGTAAAGCCGAGATCCACTGGTTCCACAGTTCCCCGTCCCGGGGGGTGGGACCCATCGCCCAGTGGGTCATGCGCATGGATATGGAACAACGCAAACTGCTCTGAGGGCGTTTTCACATTGAAGTCATGGTGTTGCCCGGCCGCGCGACGCCCATGTCCCGGCCGCGCGAAACCTGAACCCGCAGATCCGCGCCCAAACAAGGAGGTTATTTTGGACGGAGGCTCCGACGGTCATAGTACCATCTGGTCGCGCCTGAGCAAATTTTTCGGACACGACGACGAAGAATCCCTGAAAAAAGCCATTCTTGAAGCCAGAGCCGACGGCGAGGTCGAGCCGGACGAAGAGTCCATGCTGCTGGGTATTCTGCGCTTCAACGATCTTCAGGTGCAGGACACCATGATTCCCCGCACCGATATTGATTGTGTACCCGACGACATGCCCCTGCCCGAGGTGGCGCGCGTTATCGTGGATTCCGGGCACTCCCGCATCCCCGTGTACAAAGACACCCGCGACAATATGGTGGGCATCCTGCATGCCAAGGATCTGCTGCGCTGTCTCATCGAACCGGCCGGGGAGCATCCTCCGGTGGCGGCGGTCATGCGCGAACCCTTTTTCGTGCCGGAAACCAAGCCCATCCGCACCCTTTTGCAGGAATTCCGCGCCCGCAAGCAGCATATCGCCATCGCCCTGGACGAATACGGCGGCACCTCCGGCCTGATCACCATTGAGGACGTGCTGGAGGAAATCGTGGGCGACATTGAGGACGAGCACGACACCCCCCGCCAGGAGGACATCCGCCCCCTGGGCGACAATGTCTACGAACTCACGGGCCGCGCCCTGCTGGAAGACCTGGAGGAACTGGGCGTGGACCTGGTTTCCGACGAGGTGGACACCATCGGCGGCTATCTGAGCATGGAAGCCGGGCACGTGCCCGGCCCCGGCGAAACCTTCACCCAGCACGGCTGGACCTTTACGGTGCTGGACGCGGACAAGAAGCTGATCCGTCTGCTGCGCATGGAACCCGCCGATAGGGCCGCGCAGGACACGGACGCCGACGGGGACAATGCCTGAACATGAATATGACGCGCACGCGCCCCCTGCCGCCGATCCGGAACCTGTGCTGGGGGCTGGCCGGAGCTCTGGCCCTCTGGCTGGGTTTTCCCAATGATCTGCTGAGCCTGCCGCCTCTGGTCCTGCTCTGGCCTGTGGCCCTGGCCATGCTGGGCCTGCGCGCGCCCGGTCTCATGGCGGCCCTGCGCCGGGGCTGGCTGGTCAGCCTGACCGGCGGCACGGCGGCCCTCTACTGGCTGACCCTGCCCATGCACAATGTGGGCGGCATGCCCTGGCTTCTGGCCATGCCCTGCGCCCTGTTCATCGCGGCCTGTCTGGCCAGCGCGGGTGGCATGTTTTCCCTGGCCGCGCATCTGCTACGCACCTGGCCGCCGCTGACGCTGGCCCTGCTGCTGGCCCTGCTCTGGTATCTGCTGGAAGCCTGCTATGCGCTGGCGCTGGGCTTTCCCTGGCTGCCTCTGGCCGGAGCTCTGGCCGTCTGGCCCCTGCTGATCCAGGCCGCCGACACGCTGGGCGCATACGCGCTGGGAGGCTGCTGGCTGCTGGCCGCCCTGCTCTGCCTGTTCAGCCTGCCGCCGCCTTCCGGCCCACCGGCAACGCAACGGCGTTTTTCCCCGCGCCGTCTGGCCGCCGGTCTGGGCTTGGGCGCGCTGCTGCTGGGCTACGGGGCCTGGCGGCTGGACGCCCATCCATTCCAGGCCGCGCCCACAGGGCCGGGCAGCATGGCCGTGCTCTTTGTGGAAGGCAATGTGGATCAGAGCCGGAAATGGCTGCCCGCCTTCCAGCGCCAGACAGTGGAGCTCTATCTGAGCCTGACCCGCGCGGGCCTTGCCGCGCGGACAGTCATTGATACGGGCGCGGGCCAGGGCGCGTACAAGACTTCGGATCCGGACGCCAAGCCGCTCATTGTCTGGCCGGAAACCGCTCTGCCCTTTTTTTTTGAAACCAAGCCGCGCCTAGCGGTCCTGGTGCGCGACATGGCTCTGACGGCTCACAGTCCCCTGCTTTTCGGCGCGCCGGGCGTGGAACTGCGGTCGGGACAGACCGAACCGGCCATCTTCAACCGGGCTTTTCTGCTGGGTCCCGACGGCGAGACCGCAGGCTATTACGACAAGGAGCATCTGGTGCCTTTCGGCGAATACCTGCCGGAATGGTTGAACTGGGGCTTTCTCCATGCCCTGCTTCAGGGCGTGGGCGTCTATGAGACGGGCACGGCCACGGCCCCCCTGCGCCACGGCAATCTTGCCCTGGGCATGCTCATCTGCTATGAAGGCATATTCCCTTGGCTTGCCCAGGCCCGCGTGGCGGACGGGGCCAATATTCTGACGGACATCAGCAACGACGGATGGTTCGGGAACACCCCGGCGGCGCGGCAGCATCTTTACCTGACCGTGCCGCGCGCCCTAGAGCAGAACCGCTGGATCCTGCGCGGCACCAATACCGGCATTTCCGTTGTGGTGGACCCGCGCGGGCGTGTGACCGCGCGCGGCGGCCAGTTCCGGGCCGGAACCCTTTGGGCCAGGGCCGGATTGACGACCGCGCCCAGCCCCTACCACCGCCTCGCACCCTGGCTGCTTCCCTCGGCGGTTCTGATTTTCTGCGCGCTGCTTGCTTTCGGCTCGCGCGGGGCGCAAATTTTCGCTTCCTCCGGCACTTCCGAAAAAAGCAAACCGGGCCCTTCACCCTCAACCCCACAGAATTGACCATGTTACATCTCAGTGATCTGCGCGCCGCCTGTCAGCCCTTGTCCCAGCGTTTCGACAACCTTTGGGGGCGTCTTTGACGTCGCGGCCAGTGAACAGCGCCTGCGCGACATCGAAGCGGAAATTTCCCGCCCCGGCACTTGGGACAAGCCCGATGCCCTGACCCCCATTCTGCAGGAAAAAAGCCGCCTGGAAGACGAGGTGGGCCGTCTGAACCGCCTCAAGACCTGCCGCGACGACATGGAGGAATGGCTGGCCCTGGCTTTGGAAAACGAAGACCAGGAAGCCTTGGAATCCCTAGAGCAGCAGCAGCGGAAGCTGGCCGCTCTGCTGGACGAGACCGAGCTGGCGATGCTGCTTGCGGCCGAAGAGGACAGCCGGGACGCCATTCTGGAAATCCACCCCGGCGCGGGCGGCACCGAATCCCAGGATTGGGCCGAAATGCTGCTGCGCATGTACACCCGTTGGGCCACGCGCCGCAAATACACTGTAGAGGAAATGGACTTTCTGCTCGGTGACGAGGCGGGCATCAAGAGCGTGACCCTGCGCATCTCCGGACCACACGCCTTCGGCTTTCTGAAGAGTGAACGCGGCATCCACCGCATGATCCGCATTTCACCCTTTGACGCCTCCGGCCGCCGTCACACCTCCTTCGCCTCAGTGGATGTGATCCCGGACGCGGGCGGCGACATCCAGCTGGACATCAAGGAATCGGATCTGCGTTTCGACATTTTCCGCTCCAGCGGGCCTGGCGGCCAGAGCGTGAACACCACCAGTTCCGCCGTGCGCGTCACCCACCTGCCCACAGGCATTTCCGCCCAGTGCCAGAACGAGAAATCGCAGCATCACAACAAGGAGACGGCCCTGCGCGTCCTGCGCGCCCGCCTTTACAATCTGGAATTGCAAAAGCGCGAGGCCGAGCGCCAGGCCGAATACGCAGGCAAGGACTCCATTGCCTTCGGCAGCCAGATCCGCACCTACACCCTCCAGCCCTACCGCTTGGTCAAGGATCACCGCACGGGCTCGGAATCGGGAGATGTGGATGCAGTTCTGGACGGTCAGATCGACCAGTTCCAACACGACTACCTCTTGTACCGCCATGAGCAAAAACGCTGAATTTGAGGCATTGGCCCGCGAGCTGAGGGCCCTGCGGGAGCATGCCACCTGCGGTGACGCCGGAGAGCATCCGGACAATGCCATGCTGGTGATCCGGCTGGTGCGCGGCCTTTCCCGGCAGCGCTGGCAGGATTTCTGCCGCGCTTTTCCCCTGAGTCAGTGGTGCGCCCTGCCCATGCCTGACGCCGCCCCGGAGGTGCACGTGGCGGATTTGCGGGCCGACGTACAGCAACATCCGCCATCGGCCATGCCGCCGGATGCCCTAGTCGGAACGCTGAACACCGAACTGTTCACGGCCCAGCTGGAGCGCGAACTGCTGCGTCAGGCGCGTAACGGCGGGGCTCTCAGTCTGATCTGCACGACCCTGTCCGAACGGCGACGGCTGTGCGTGGCTTTGGGCGAGGGCACGGTGAAACGCTTGGAAAGGATGCTGGCCGAAACCCTGCGCGACAATCTGGACGCTTGCGACAGCTTGGGCGGCATGGTCCCCGGGCACTACACGGCGCTGCTGCCGGGCATGGGCATGCTTAAGGCCCGACGCTTGGCCGAGCGTCTGCAAGCCGCCTTCGCGGAGCATGCCCGGCCGCTGTTTCCTACTGGCGGCATTTCGGCCGGGGCCGGGGCGGACTGCGCCTTGGGCATCGTCTGCGTGGGCCAGGGCGCGCCGGGACGCGCGCCCGATCTCCTGGCCAGAGTCGCCGCAGCCCTGAACGCCGCTCTGGAGCAGAAAGACGGCTATATCCATCAGGAAACGTCCGCACCTCTGGGCAATCGGACCACTCTGGTCCATTCCAGTGAAAAACGCTTTCTCTTTTTCGGCGGAGAATAATTATGAACAGCACCTTGAGCATTGCCGTGCTCAGCGGCAAAGGCGGGGTCGGCAAGACCAATATTTCCCTCAACTTGGCATGCGCGCTCTACCAGGCGGGCTTCAAAAACCTGCTCATGGACTGCGACATGGGTCTGGCCAATCTGGACGTGCTGCTGGGCATCACCCCGGAGGGCAACCTTCAGAACGCCCTGTTGGGCAAAGCGCGCCTGAGCGACGTGCTGTATCCTGTGGAGCCCGAAGGCTTCGACGTGCTGCCTGCGGCTTCGGGCGTGCCCGAGCTCAACGACATGAGCCCGGACCTGCGCGACCTGCTGCTGGAGCGCCTGGAGCCGGTGCTCGGCGGGTATGATTTTGTGTTCATGGATCTGGGCGCGGGCATTTCCGAGACAGTGCAGACCTTCGCGGCCATGGCCGCCGTGCGCATCGTGCTCATCACACCCGAACCCACCTCGCTCACGGACAGCTACGCTCTGATCAAGGTGCTCAACAGCCGTTTCGGCATGCGCGATTTCATGGTCATGGTCAATCAGGCATGCTCGGCCAAGGAAGCGCAAGGCGCTTTTGAAAAGCTGAACAGGGCCTGCCGCCATTTTCTGCATCTGGAACCCGTGCTGCTGGGTCATGTGCGCATGGACAAAAAGCTGCCCGAAGCCGTCTGCCGCCAGCAGCCCCTGCTGCGTTACGCGCCGGGCAGCCCGGCGGCCCAGGACATCCAGGCCATGGCCGCCCACCTGCAGCGCGTGCGCCTGAGCATGGCCAACTGGCTGGCCGCGCGCAGCATTCTGCAGGCCCTGCCCAAGTAACCTGTTTACCTTACAGCATAAATGGTATAGATATATTGAAGCCGTCCGAGTCCCCAAGCTTTGTCGCCCTTCCCCACAGGATAAGTATAACGTGTCAACGGAGGCGTGATGAATAAGAGCGAACTGATCAAAACTTTGGCCGAAGAAACCAACATTCCTTTTGATGATGCCTCACTGGTTGTGAACACGTTCATCGACGCCATGAAAAAATCGCTGATCGCCGGGGAACGGATTGAAATCCGCGGATTCGGTAGCTTCAAAATCAAGGAATACGGTGGCTACGCCGGGCGCAACCCCAAAACCGGGGAAAGCGTTTCGGTGATTTCCAAACGTCTGCCTTTTTTCCGAGCGGGCAAGGAACTCAAGGAATTTATCAATCAGTAGCGCCCCGTATCCGCGAAACGAAGCCCCCTGCCGCTTCTGACGCGGATTTGCTGAAAATTCTCGTGGAGTGCCGTTTTATTTCAATACCGGCACACGCCCTGCAAGAGGGCGCTACGGCAATATCGTCCGGACTGCGTCGCCGCCCGGTTACAGCGCTTCGACGTGTTTTCAGAACGCGCCGGACGCAGCCATAAGGAGTCGGACATGCTTTTTTCCGGCGCGCTGACAGCGCTTGTCACTCCGTTCAAGAACAATACTGTGGATGAAGAGGCTTACCGCGCCTTTATCGAACGCCAGATCACCGAAGGCATCCACGGCCTAGTGCCCTGCGGCACAACCGGTGAATCCGCCACGCTTTCCCACGAAGAACACGAGCGGGTCATTGAAATCTGTATCGACCAGGCCAAAGGCCGGGTGCCGGTGCTGGCCGGAGCTGGCTCCAACAATACCAGCGAGGCCATCCGCCTGGCCCTTTTCGCCAAAAGGGCCGGGGCCGACGGCGCGCTGCTGATTACCCCCTACTACAACAAACCCACGCAGGAAGGGTTGTACCAGCACTTCAAGGCCATTGCCGAAGTCGTGGACCTGCCGCTGGTGCCCTATAACGTGCCGGGACGCACGGGCTGCAACATGCTGCCGCCGGTGCTCAGCCGCTTGGCCCGCGACTTTTCCAATATCGTGGGCGTCAAGGAAGCCACCGGCGACATGGTGCAGGGCAGCCTGGTGCTGGAATCCTGCCCGTCGGGCTTCAGCGTGCTGTCCGGCGACGACCTCACCGCCCTGCCTCTCATGGCTCTGGGCGGCAGCGGCGTGATTTCGGTCACGTCCAACTTGGCGCCGGACCGCGTGGCCGCCGTGTGGAACGCCTTTTTCAAGGGCGACGTGGCCGGGGCCGCGCGCCTGCACCACGAACTCTTCCCCTTGCATCAGATCATGTTTGTGGAAAGCAATCCCATTCCGGTCAAAACGGCTCTGGCTCTCATGGGGCAGATGGAAGACGAAATGCGCCTGCCGCTCTGCCCCATGAGCGAAAACGGCAAGACAAAATTGATTGAAGTGCTGCGCCGGCAAGGCCTGTTGTAAAGCTCCTCTTGCGGTGAATTGAACACTCCATTGATTAAAGCCGGTGGAGTGTTCAATCTTCCCATGCCTCGTCCTCCCGCTTCCAGAGCAGCGTGTCCGCTTCGTTCCGCCAGTTCGCCATGATGCTCTTGAGGGTCTGCCCCTGATTGGATGTGCATGGCCAAGGCGGCCTCGGTGTCATTTTCACGAAAGATGGCCACAGCTTGCTCAAAGACCTGACGGGCCTTGTCAACCCCCACCGGGCATGGGGTATTACCCTGTAGCCGGGCATGTCCCGCATCAGAATGGCATGCTCGGCCACGGCCTCGTCTCCGATGCGCTGCGCCCACTCCACCACCATGCGGCAGGGCGCTGACCACAAAGCGCAGATCGTCGGCCACAGGGGCTGGGTGCAGGCCATGAACCGCAGGACCATTTCATTGATCTCGTTCTCCTGCCATAGTCCATCAATGGGCCCATCGCTTTCAATAACCGCAGCCGGAATCGTTGGCGGCCAGACCCTTGCCCGTCTCTTCCAGAGCTATGCCTACACTGGCGTACATGGCCAGAAGCCGCGCAAGGTCACGAACATCTGCTGCAAATAATTTTCCTGCTGATTTATCAGGTTTTCTCCTGAAAATATGCACAATTTTCCGACACACACCCGACGTACGGAAATCCCGCCGGTTATTGCGGCAAAGCGAGGACTTTTGTTTTTCCCTCAGGGAAAAACCGTTTTTGGCGGCGGGATCGCACTTTATGGCACATGACCGGAGCGAAAAACTGTTTTGACACGGCGGAAGGACAAAAGAACCACTTTGCCGAAGAGCTAGACGAAGTGGCCGGTGATATAATCCTCCGTCCGCTTCTTGCCGGGCCGGATAAAAATCACGTCTGTGGCGTCGTACCCAAGGCGGCCCATGTAAAAAAGGCCGTGAAGTCCTCCGACACGCGCGCCGCCTGCTGCATGTCATGGGTGACGATGATGGTCAGCGATGCCCTGAGTTCGCGGATGCCCTCCTCTATCTTCTGGGTGGCGATGCGCAGCCGCTGCTGCTGTCCGCCGGACAGCAGCAGCGCCGAAGACTGCAACCGGTCCTTGACCTCATCAAAAATAACGACCCGACGCAAGGAAATTTCCACCTTTTCGGCGATCAGGGATTCATCGCGGAGGCCGTTGACGCGCAGGCCAGCCATATTCTCGAAAATGGTCCTAGGAAAGGGATTGGCTTCTGAAAGACCATGCCCACCCGGTGCCCGCAGTAAAACCACGCCCGTGCCGGGACGGTTAACGTCCTCGCCGTCCAGCAACATTTTCCCTTACCCCGCGCGCCGGACACTAGGTCGTTCATCCGGTTCATGCGGCGCAAATGGAAAAGGGGAGGCCGAAGCCTCCCCCGCTGGGATCATCACAACGGGACACGTCCCGTACGTACGCTTAGAAGCTATACGCGAAGATCAACTGAGCCTTCCACATGTCCTGCTTCTGGAAGGAAGAGTCGCGGGAACCGGCCTTCTTCCATGTATCGTTGTCCATGAAGTTGACGATGTAGCCCAGTTCCAGGTTCACGTCGAAGTTTTCATACATCTGATAGGAGTTGACCAGGTTGAACTCCAGCAGACCATCGTTGGTAGTCAGGTACGGAGAGGTGTTGTTCCCGTAGCCATCGCTCCAGGAAGAAGCATTTTCCATGTACTTGACCATGGCCGGGCTGTTGGTGCCGCCCCAGTAGGCCACACGGAAGGTGTGCTTGAGATCTTCCACAAAGCTCATATCGCGGATCTGAAGGCCCAAGCCCCAAGTGCCAGCGTAATCCAAGGCGAAGTCAGTGTACATCCAGCCGTAGTTGCCGTCGCCCAGGAAAGAGGTGAAGTTGCCCATGGGCACGATGGAGGGCATGCGCTGGGAACCGTCTTTCGGATTGCCGTCGTCGCCGGAACCGTACCAGCCGAAAATGCCGGGAACGCCCCAATCCATCTTGTATTCCACCAAGGCTTTGGCCAGCCAGCCCTCACGCTTGGTACTGGAACGCTTGGAGGTGCCGTACCAGGCTTTCGTGGCGTCATAACGGCCCATGGCTTCCGTATAACCGTAGTTCAGGTCCACTTCGATATTCAGCGGATCCCAGGCGGTGATGGCGAAGGGCAGGCCAGCCCAGAACATGGAACCATACGCCTTGCTGGTACCGCCCATATTGCTGGCATTGATGCCTCCATAAGGATACAGGCTGTAAGCCAAGTTGCCGTCACGGCTGGGAGAGGGATAGTCCGTCAAGGCATTTTTGCCTTGCATGCCGTACATGGCCCAAGGGGTGATTTCAAAGCCGTCCAGCTTCACGGGCACCATCAGAGCGAACAGATCCATGTTATCCAGATAGTTCACATGGTTGTTCGTATAGCGAGAATCGACGCCCTCGAAGTTGTCGTTGGCCGGACGCGCCCACAGAGCGGTGAGGCCCACGTTTTCATTAAAGTGGTAGGAAGCGGTGACGGCGGCGGCGTCGGTGTCCATGATGGCGGAACCGCCAGCCTTGTTGGGCAGGGTCACGCCCTGAATGCCCATGCGGAACTTCAGATCGGTATCCGGCACAGCCCAGTCGATGTAGGCGCGCTTGACCCTGATCTGGTTGTTGCCGTCAGCGCCCAGAGCGCCGCCCTGAACGGCTTTGCCCCAAGTCTGAGTGCCGATTTCAAAGAAAGCCGTGCCGGACAGGGCTTCGGAAGCCACGGCGTCCAACTGCAGGCGCACGCGCTGCTGCGCGCCGAACTGATCGGAAGTGTTCTTGGTTTTGACATTACCTTCACGATGCTTGTTAATCGGATTGGTTTCAGCCACGCCAAAACCCACCAGCCACTGGCCTTTGGCCTTGAAATCAATGGCGCTGGCACCCGTGGCCACGCCCAGCAGCATGCCCGCCGCCAACAGAAGCGTACAGATACGTTTCATGTTTTTTCCCTTCCTCTCGTTTGAACCCTGCAAAAAGTTAAAAAAGTTGTCCTGTCCCACACAGGTTTTATTGTGTTTATCGGCTTTCGATGTCGAAAGCAAGATTTTTTGTCAAAAAAATTTTACCGCCACAACGCGAAAAAAGCCCTAGGTGTTTAGTCCCTTTGAGTACTGGTATACGTTATAGCCAACTCAG
>APFI01000073.1 GCA_000403945.1 Desulfovibrio sp. Dsv1 | reverse complement strand
AAAATGAAAATCCCTACAACCTCAGCCTGTTAGATTTGGTGGCTTAGCCGGACAGCAATGACTACATTTTAGAATTTCCGCCAACCGGTAGGTTTTTTGAACAAAAACGGCCCCTCCGCTTTGGCGGAAGGGCCGTTTTGCTTGCATGTTGGACAGTTAGGGGCTAGAAGCCGAAGCCATCCGAATTGGGGCCGGAGGAACCGAAGCCGAAATCATCCGGCACGGCATTTTCCTCAGCGGACGCGGCCTCGGCGGCGTCCGCTCCAGTTGCGGATCCACCCACCACCATGCCCTTGAGGCCATCCTTGATGGCGTCCTTGATGGTCTGCATCAGGTCGTCATGACTTACGGCCACCTTGCCCTGGAATTCGGCAACCTGCTTGCGCAGACCACCCATATCGGAATTCATGGTCTTGATCTTGGCATCCAGTTCGTCGACCTTTTTCTGAAGAGCTTCGGCGCGGGCTTCGGCGGGTTCCAGTTCGCGCACGCGCTCTTCCAGCTTGACCACAGCCGCAGTCTGGGCGGCCAAGCTGCTGTAGGTATCCGTCAGATAATCTAGGCTCTGAGCGGCCAGCGCCTTGGTGCGGCCGTCCATGGGGGTCAGGGAGACATTGTCGCCCAGCAACACCTTGGCGCGGGTGACAAAACCTTCCCAAGTCTGGTCCTCGCTCCAGGTCATATCCATGAATTTGGGATACCAGCGGGCCAGCCAGGCAGCCGCGAACAGCCCCACGGCCTTTGCGCAGCAGTCGCAGGCGATGGAACGACCCACCACAAAACCGGCGACATCCTTGACGTCCACACCCTTTTTGCCTACCACCAAGGCCAGCACGGACTCCACAGGAAACACTTTGCGATCACTATCAGACATGGCGGCCTCCTCCTCGGAGATCGTTATTTTTTACTTTGATGCTTTGCTCTTTCCGATCCTGCCCGGCAGGTGCGGTCTTTTTGTTCTCTGGTCAGGAAAGCGGCACCCACGCCACTAGAGGGCAAAAGGCGCACCCGCCTAGTTGCTCCGGCCGTACATGCGGACGTAAACCAGCGCCGCCGTGCGGTACACCAGATGCCCCAGCTTGGACCAAGGCAGATAGGCGAAAAGCATCCAGACAAAGACCAAGTGTAGGTAATAGGCCACAAAGGCCGGTTTGACGGCGTCCGCTAGGCGGAAGCACTGGGACAGCACGCCGGTCACGGCCACCAGCCAGATGATCCCCAGCAGGTACCAATCATAGAAGCTGGAGCCCTGGTAGTCGGGATTCAGGCGCAGGCGGCGTACCGTAAGGATGGCTAGGCCGCAGAACAGCATGAGCGCGCCGATGTTGGCCAGAATCTTGACCGGGAAGGTCAGGGGCATGGGCGTTTCAATCTCGATCAGCGGGATGATCTTGCCGCCCCAGTGGCCCAGGGCCACCACAGCGGTGACAAAGGCCAGAATGATGAAGCTCCAGACTAGGATGGCGTGCCCGTACTTGCGGTTGGGCGTGTCCTTGCCGGTGCCCGGGCCGTCCTCGCAATCGTTGAACTTGCGATGGGTGATGATCTCATCCCAAAGCACGTCCCAAAGGTGCCAGACCCAGCACTTGGTTTTGCCGATGACCGTCATACGGCCCTCGGGCCTGAACATGGCCCAGAGTTTCATCACTCCGCGCAGCAGGATGAAGCATGCCCCGAAGAAGGTGATCATGAAGATGGGGTCGATGGTGTAGTCGCCATAGAATATCTGG
Organism: Desulfovibrio sp. Dsv1; assembly: GCA_000403945.1. GTDB lineage: Bacteria > Desulfobacterota > Desulfovibrionia > Desulfovibrionales > Desulfovibrionaceae > Desulfovibrio. Next base: position 7,046 of record APFI01000073.1, on the reverse strand, counting down.
CCGAAGACGATGCGGCCGTCGGCGGCGCGCGGGAACCACTCGCCGTTGTTATAGCTGGCGCGGATCCACCAGACGATCAGCCAGAACGCCGCCGGGATGGCGAAGAGAATGGGCAGGCCCGAGGCCTTGCTCATCCACTTGCCCACGATGGAGGGCGCGGTGAGGTCTTTATAAATCACGTTGCGGGCCGCAGCCATCAAGTCCGCAGGCTTGGCGCCGCGCGGGCAGAGGTCCGAGCAGTTGCCGCAATTGTGGCAGAGCCAGAGGTCCACGTCGGTGCGCAGCCTGTCCCTGAGGCCCCAAGATGCCCAGACCATTTCCTTGCGCGGATAGGGCGCATTGGCCGGAGCAAGCGGGCAGGCCACGGAACAGGTGGCGCACTGGAAGCATTTTTTGAGGGATTCGCCCCCCGCTTCCGTGAGCTCCCGGGCAAACTCAAGATCCGGTTTAAGCGTACATTGTGCCATTGCTGCCATCCTCCTACATGCCCTTGAACGGGTTGGGGCCCATGGCCGTGATGCGGGCCACAAAGCCGTCGATCAGGTCGGGCACCTTGTCATATTCGTCAATGGCCACTTCCAGCTGATCCACACGCTCTGGCTGCACGCCCAGACGGTTGAGCGTCTCGGCGATGTTTTCCTTGCGGCGGTTGCAGATTTCGGAACCTTTCACAAAGTGGCACTGGTAATCATCGCCGTACTTGCAGCCCAGCAGCATCACGCCGTCAAAGCCCTTGCTCATGGCGTCGGACACCCAGATGGCGTTGACTGAACCCAGACAGCGCACCGGGATGACGCGGCAGTAAGGGCTCCATGCCTTGCGGCGCATACCGGCCATGTCCAAGGCCGGATAGGCGTCGTTTTCACATGCCAGGATCAAGATGCGCGGGCCTTCCTTCTTAAAGTCCTTGGGCACCTGAACCTCGCGGATCATGGAGCCGATCTGGTCGATATTGTAGTTGGCGAAGGAGATCACGCGCTCGGGGCAGGCGCCGAAACAGGTGCCGCAGCGGCGGCAACGGGCCGGATTGGGCTTGGGCGTGCCTTTTTCGTCGTCGTCCAGGGCGCCGAAGGGGCATTCCTCGGTGCAGCGTTTGCACTGAGTGCAGCGCACAAAGTTGAATACCGGGTAGGAGCGGTCGCCGGAACGCGGGTGCACGGCCACGCCGTGCTCGGCCGCCTCAATGCACTGCACGGCCTTGAGCACCGCGCCCCTGGCGTCTTCCTCGCAGGCGTCCATGGTCAGGGGCTGACGCACGCAGCCCGCCGCGTAGACGCCGGTGCGCCGAGTCTCGTAGGGGAAGCAGATGTAATTGGAATCCGCGAAACCGTCAAAGAGATCCAGATCCGGGAAGTCTGGGCCTTGGCGGTAGCCGAAGTTCACGGTCACGTCCTTGGCCGTGGTGGGCACCAAGCCCGTGGGCACGACCACCAGATCCACGTCCAAGTCGAAATCCATGCCCAGCAAGGTATTTTTGCATGCCACTACCATACGGTCGCCGTGATCGCGGATTTCAGTCACGTCGGCCTTGGTCATCATCACGCCCAGACGGTCCTGCATCTTCTTGTAGAAGCGCTCCAGAATGCCGGGCACGGTCATGTCTTTGTAGAGGATGAAAGCTTGGGTGGCGTCGTTGGTCTTTTCACAGATGGTGTTGGCCAGCCGCAGCATGCCCACACTGTTCACCGCATTGGAATATTGGAGGTGCTTGATGCTTTCTAGGTTTTCCTTGACGAAAGGCTTGGCATTGCCTTCTTCTCCTTCGGGAGCGGGCCTGGTGGCTTCCGCCTCTGCCGGAGTCAGGGCCGCTTCTTCAGCGGCCTTGCGCACGGCTTCCTCGGCCAAGGTGGTGTCCAGCACAAAAGCGATGCGCCGGGCGGTCACTTCGCCCGCCACCAGCATTTTGCCGAACTGGGCCGCATGCACCACCTTGGGGCTCACGCCTAGGCCCATGGAAGCCAGGTATTTTTCATCCAGCGGCATCCAGCCGGTGGCCAGAATCACCGCGCCTACCTGCACGGTCACCGGACCGCCGCTCGTGGCGATGACGGCCGTGAATTCGCCGGGCTGGCCTTCCAGTTTTTCCATATGGGCGTTGCAGTGCACCGTGATCTTGGCGTCGCCCGTGACCTTTTCGATCTTGGCGGCCAGATTGACGGGCTGCTTGTCGGTCCACAGCGGTCCCAAGGGCGAGCCGGTGGGAATGTTGTTGGCCGCGCCGCCCAGCTTGTCGGCTTTTTCCACCAGCACCACTTCGTAGCCGGTGGCCGCCACCTCGGCGGCAGCGGTCAGGCCCGTCCATCCGCCGCCGATGACTAGAATGCGGGCCACGCCCGTGATGGCGGCGGAATCTGGAACTCCGCTCTTCTGAAGCTTGACCACGCCCATGTTCACATAGTCGCGGGCCATGAGGGTCAGCAGTTCCGGCGCTTCCTCGCCATCCACCGGGCTGTTGTCCGGATTCCTGTAGGCCAACACGCACTGCTCGCGCAGGTTCACATGCTCCACCTGCACGGGAAAGCGGTAAAGGTCGCCGTCCACGCGTGGCGAAGCGCCGCAGAGCAGCACGCCGTCCAGGCTCTGGGCCTCAATGTCGGCCTTGATTTCGTCCAGCGCGCCCGCCAGCAGGGGAACGACCCTGACCACGGCGGTGAGGTCGCCCCATTTGTCGCGCGTTTGGGCGGCCAAGGCCTCCACGTCGAGGCCTCCGCCGATGTTCTGCAGGTCAAAATAGACGCCAATTTTACCGGCCATGCCGTCTACCTCCCTTTCACCGTTTGTACCGCCTTCAGGGCGGCGGCTGTGCCGGACTGCGCCGAGCGCGTCACATCCAGAGGCATGCGCGCGCAACCGGCCGCGAAAATGCCGGCCTCCTCGCCGCCCGCAATGAAGCCGTCTTCATCCAGCGGCACGGGCAGCGGCGGATTTTCACCGACCAGCGAGGGTTGCATGCCTGTGGCCAGCACCACGAGATCATAGTCCAGGGTCAGTTTTTCCCCGCGCACGGCGTCCTCCACCGTGACGCGCACCCTGTCGCCTCCGGTTTGGACAGCGTCTGCCACCTTGCCCTTGACGAAGCGCACATTGGGCAGGGCCCTGACCTTTTCCAGCACGTTCACGTAGCGGCCTGGCGCCCGCAGATCAATGTAGTAGACGGTGACCAGGGTTTCCGGATTCTGTTCGGCGATGTACAGGCACTGCTTGAGCGTGGCCATACAGCAGATATAGGAACAGTAATTCAGATGGTTTTGGTCACGCGATCCCGCGCACTGCACAAAAGCCACACTGTGGGGCGCGCGGCCGTCCGAAGGCCGGACGATGCGGCCGCTGGTGGGGCCGAACGACGAGGCCAAGCGCTCCATCTGCATGTTGGAAACGCAGTTCTTCACCAACCCCGCGCCCAGATTGGTCAAGCGGGTCACGTCATAGGGCTTCCAGCCCGTGGCCAGCACAATGGCACCCACGCTGAGTTCGATTTCGCGTTCTTTTTCGGTGAGGTCGAGAAACTTGTTGCCTGCCACCCGCGCCGCGTCGGACTTGGACAGGGTGGACGGATCCAGTACATAGCGGCCGGGGAAGGCGAAGGGCATGGCCTTGTACAGGCCCTTGCGACTGCAAAGCCCCAGATCGAATTCGCTGGGGCTTTCGCCCTCCAGCGCGGAAGCCAGCAGGCTGAAGTCCACGTTGTGGGGCGCGGTACGGCGCGGGCTCAGGCGGACCCGCACGCTGTAGTCACACCTGCGGCCCGTGAGCCCGACGACTTCGGCTAGGGTAAGGCATTTGATACGCGGATTTTTCCTGATGCGCTGGAACTGGATTTCCAAGCCGCAGGAGGGGGGACAGAGTTTGGGGAAATATTTGTTGAGCTGAGCCACGCGGCCGCCGAGCCAAGGCGACTTTTCGACGATATAGACGTCGTGGCCCAGTTCCGCCGCTTCGATGGCGGCTGTAAGGCCTGAAAAGCCGCCGCCCACGACGAGAATGGCATTGGACATCCTGGATATCCTCCTGCGTTGTTAGCGGCTGAAGAAGGAAAACCGGCCTCCCGCCGCGGGAAAAAAGAGGGCGGGCCGCAAAAGGCCAACCCTGACAGATGCCGGATCCGAAAAAGCAAGCCGCGCCACGGAAATCAGCGCGCCCGGAATCACCGGCAAGGAGCGGGGGCGACCCGAGGGCCACCCCCTGATGGTCAATATCGCCGACTAGTCGGGGATGATCTGGTAGTAGGGTTTCTTGAAGATCTTGGTTTCGCCGGTGGCGGGATCGTACTTGGAGTTCACGAAGCACTTCCACTTGCTGTCGTCCAGCCCCATGAAGTCGGCACGATAGTAGAAGCCAGGGTAGCGGGATTCCTCACGGAAGGCGATGTGCTGCATGTGCAGACGCACGGTCCAGAGGCGATGGTAGTTTTCCCAGCAGCGCAGCAGTTCGTGCAGGTCGCGGGCGGCCAGCTTCTGGGAGTCTTCTTCCATCATGTTCAGCAGATGGAAACCCGTGTCGAGCAGCGCCTGGGAGGTGGTGTAGTAGGTGCCCACGCCGCCGCCGTATTCATCGGTACACTTGATGAGGCGCATCATGAAGTTCTTGGGCGAGATGTAGTTCGGATTCACCACGGGATCAGTGGAAGCGTCTTTGCCTTCCATGTAGTTGTAGTACGGGCGATAGATCAGTTCCTTCAGTTCGCCAGCCGATTCCTTGAAGGCGGGAGCGTAGTCCTTGTGGTCCAAGCACCAGCGCACCATCTGCTTGCCGGCGATGCGGCCCTCGGCATGCGAACCGGAGGAGAACTTGTGGCCGGAAGCGCCCACGCCGTCGGCGCAGGTGAACAACCCTTCCACGGTAGTCATGCGGTTGTAGACCTTGCCGTTGGAAGCTTTGACCTTGTAGTCCTCGGGCACCCAAGCTTCGTCCGGGCCGGACACCCAGATGCCGCAGCAGCCGGAGTGCGAACCGAGCAGGTAAGGCTCGGTGGGCATGATTTCGGATCCGCGTTCTTCAGGAGCGGTGTTGGTGCAGGCCCACAGGTTGGCTTGGCCCACGCACATGTCGAGGAAGTCTTCCCAAGCTTCGGACTCAAGGTCTTTCTGCTCTTCTTCGTTTAGGCTGGCGAAGGTGTTCAGCAGGGCGGTCTTGGTGTCCATGTAGATGGGGCCGCGCCCTTCGCGCATTTCACGCAGCATCATGTGGTTGCGCAGGCAGGTAGGAATGACGTTGCCCTTGGCGTAGCCGCGGTCCTCGTAGGGCTTCAGCATGGCCTTGTTGGTGGCGCAGTAGTCTTCACCCTTGGAGTTGGTAGCCTTGGCCTTGAACAGCAGGAACCACGCGCCCACCGGGCCGTAACCGTCCTTGAAGCGGGCGGGCACGAAGCGGTTTTCCATCATGGTCATTTCGGCACCGACCTGAGCGCACATGGTGTAGGTGGAACCGGCGTTCCACACGGGGTACCAAGCGCGCCCCATGCCTTCACCGGTGGAGCGGGGGCGGTACACGTTCACCGCGCCGCCGGCGGCCACCATAATGGCGTTGGCTTTGAAGATGTGCACTTCGTTGGCGCGCAGGTTGAAGCCCACGGCACCCGCGACGCGGTTGGGAGTATTTTTGTCGAGCAGCAGCTTCACGATGAAGATGCGTTCCATGATCCGGTCTTCGCCCAAGGCGTTCTTGGCCGCTTCGGCCACGATGCACTTGTAGGACTCGCCGTTGATCATGATCTGCCAGCGGCCGGAACGCACGGGCTTGTCGCCCTTGCGCAGGGACTTGCCAGCGGCCTTGGCGGCGGCGCCGTTCAGATTGTGGCCGTCGTCGGCTTTGATCCAGCAGGGCAGGCCCCAGTCTTCGAACAGATGCACGGAGTCGTCCACGTGACGGCCCACGTCGAAGATCAGGTCTTCGCGCACCAAACCCATGAGGTCGGTGCGGACCATGCGCACGTAATCGTCGGCGCTGTTCTCGCCCAGATAGGTGTTGATGGCGGAGAGGCCCTGCGCGACGGCACCGGAGCGTTCCAGCGCGGCTTTGTCGCAGAGCATGATTTTCAGACCGTGTTTGTCGCCCCAGCGCACGGCTTCATAAGCGGCTCCGCAAGCGCCCATACCGCCGCCCACGATGAGCAGGTCAACCGCATGTTCTTTCACTTCGGGTTCGCTGATGGGCACGCCCTTGTTCGCTTCCTTAACGGGAATCATCGGCATAATCGTTTCTCCTTATCACACTAGCGGTTGAAGCGGCTTAACGGCCGTGTTCCATGCAGGTGAAGACCTTATCGGCTTCGGACACGTCGAACTTCTTGCCCAAGACTTCCTTCGGAGTGGCTAGCGGAGTGGTCCGAGCCTGTTCGGTAAACAGCAGTCCATCTTCTAGGTTGGCGCCTTCGGGATGGCCTTCGAAGGGTTTGATGGAGCCTTCAGGCGTGGTGCGAATGGGGAACTTGAAGCGTTTCACGCTGCCGTTGCGGAACTTGACCGTCCACATGATGGAGTCGGCCGAACGCATGGGGATACAGGTGCCGCCCATGGGCGCGAAGTCTGCGTAGGGACGGGCCGTAATGGCGCCCTGCGGGCAGATTTTCACGCAGGAATAGCATTCCCAGCAAGCGTCGGGTTCCTGGTTGTAGGCCTTCATTTCCTCGGGATCGAGGATCATCAGGTCGTTGGGGCAAATGTACATGCAGGCCGTCTTTTCGCCACCCTTGCAGCCGTCGCATTTGGACGGATCGACAAACGTCGGCATACGTATCCTCCAACTCTTAAAGTGTTAAAAACATTCCGCCAAGCCCTCGGCGAGGTGTGCGCGCCCCTTGCCGGCACGCCGGATCATCCGCGCGCCCCGGACAAATAGTGGAGGGCGCATGGCTTGCGCATTTAGTAACAAGCGAGTGAGGTTTGCGTCAAGCCCCTTTTGCAAAATTTCGCGGGTCCTTTACAAGCCCGCCTCCCGGAAAGCCTAGCTTTCCAACGCTTAAAACATATTCTGAAAAAGATGCCGCTTGACATCCTCCCCCGCCTAAAGTCGGGGGATTCCTATCGGTAGCGGCTCTAATGAGCCGC
>APFI01000072.1 GCA_000403945.1 Desulfovibrio sp. Dsv1 | reverse complement strand
TGCCCCAAGCCGGAGCAGACACGGCGGAAGCATCAGATGGACGGACGCCGTGAAAATGGCTACATTGATTCCGGAGGCGAAATGGTCAAGCGCATAGCGGATATTTTGGAAAAATTCGCTGTCGGCTCCTTTCTGATTGGGCTGTATCAGCAAAAACTGTTGGCGGTGTTTCTCGGCATTGCCGGGGTTCTCGCCTGCCTCTACCTGACAAGGAGGGCACAATGAGCGGCAACGGTCTCTGGATTCTCGCTGCGGCATTTATGGCGGCCATCTTCCTTTACGGCCTTTACCTGACCCGCAAGCGCTCCTGACAACCACAACTTTCTGACCACAAGGCCCCTCGGCAACGAGGGGCCTTTTCTTTTGCCCTTGCGGCAGGTTTCGCGCCCTGGTCCAAATGCCGTCCAA
>APFI01000071.1 GCA_000403945.1 Desulfovibrio sp. Dsv1 | reverse complement strand
CTGTAGGGCGGGAGCTGCCCGTGGCCGTCAGGACTGGCGTGGTCGTCGGGGTCGGTTGTCAAGGAGCCGGGCAAGCGTCCGAGAGGCCAAGCGGTTGCCGTTGACTTTTATCTACTTACGTTTTAAGAAAGTGTCAAGCATGTGAAACAAGAAAGCTGCCCTAGGCTTTTCTTTCGGATAAAGTAAGCAAACTTGGAGGGCAGCATGACCGCAAAGAATTTGGAGCAATCCTTGATTGAATACCTGCTAGAGAAGGTCAGGGTTGAAAAAGGCAAATCCCTTGACGAGATCGCTTCAAGCGTTTACGGGGGCGAGAACTTGCCCCAATCGCGCCTACGCCTATACAGGCTGCGGAAGGCGAACGAGAATGGCAAGGTAAAAAAACTAACCTTGGAAGATTTCGTTTCCATCTGCAAGGCTCTGGATGTAGACCCTGTCCGGGTGCTTGCCAGCAATCTGGATAAGCTCAACGGTTAATGTCACCATAAAAAACACCGCAGCCGCTTACGTTTTTAAGCGGTTACCTTAATCAAAAAACTTACGAAAACCGAAAATATTTCTTGACCCGTACTTACGTTTTTCGTATT
>APFI01000070.1 GCA_000403945.1 Desulfovibrio sp. Dsv1 | reverse complement strand
TCAGGACTGGCGTGGTCGTCGGGGTCGGTTGTCAATGAGCGGGCAACTGATTGCCGTTGACAGACCTGTACGACAATCGTAAAAACGTGTCAACGAGTGTCGTATATTATTTTTTACCCAAGGAGGCACGAGAATGGTATCCATATACTTGGAGGATACTATGAGCGTGGATACCATTTTTGCGACCGCCGTTGAGCGGATGGCAGAGGAGCAGGGAAAAGACATTCGGGTAATAGCCCATGACGTGATAAGATTGAGCAGCCCGGATGTTTCCGTGCGAGAGTTTCGACGTATTCTTCGCCCTGACAGGCAGGGCCGATATCGTACAGTCACACTGCGAGAGGCATACGAATTTTCCCGCATTTTTGGGAAGACCATTGACGACATGATTGCAACCGGTCTGCTTGAAAGCTAGATAATACCTGAAAATATCACTGAATGTTGGGCGGCTGACTTGGCCGCCATTTTTTTTGCAAAAATATACGATATTCGTTTGACAATTACATACGACTATCGTACTATGTTTTCAACGACACGGGGAAGGCGTAGCCGCCCCGGCGTTGAAGGCAGAACCCGGCCTCAAGAAGGGGTGCGCGAGAAACCACGGCGCGACGCGCCGGAGTCCGGGAGGACGCGAGAAACCTTCAAACGTGGACAGAGCGGAAGAAAATGGCTATCTATGGGGTGAGGGAGATATGAAATACTGGTCAAACATTTTTGCAATGGCGGGCGCAGCCTGCATAGCCGTTGCATTCATTGACTCCAGCCTGTTTAGCCTCTTCTGGGGCATGACACTGGCGGGTGTAGGCTACAGGCTAAGCAAGGGAGGATAAGCATGACATTCTATATTGTGACTTCCATCGTCCTTGGTGGGGCTTGCCTGTACGCGCTTTGGTACGCAAACAAGCACGGCAAGCA
>APFI01000069.1 GCA_000403945.1 Desulfovibrio sp. Dsv1 | reverse complement strand
AGTCCGGGAGGACGCGAGAAACCTTCAAACGTGGACAGAGCGGAAGAAAATGGCTATCTATGCAGAAAGTGAGGGAATAATGCCTGTCATTCTGGTTCTCGGGCCATACCGGTTCTTTTTCTATTCCAATGAAGGCAATCCGGTGAAAGCCCCTCATATTCACGTCAGAAGCCAAAACGGTGAAGCGAAAATATCACTTGTCGAGCCGTATGGTGTTTTGCTCAATGCCGGTTTTTCTGCGCAGGAGCTTCGGAAAATCTGCAAGCTCGTGCAGGAAAAGCAGAAGATTCTAAAGGGGGCGTATCATGACTATTTCGCCTAAAAAAGTCTGGTTTGACGAAGACTCATTATGGGTCGAACTCAATGATGCCCGCATACTGGGCGTCCCGCTGGCATGGTTTCCACGCCTGCTCAACGCCTCGCCCACACAGCGCGAAACCTTTGAACTGAGCCCTTTCGGCATCCATTGGAATGAACTGGACGAGGATATTTCCGTTCAAGGCCTGCTGGCCGGTAACGGGGATATGACGCAAGCGCCCCGCAAGGTCGCCTGACCGCCCTTCCCTTCCAAGGCCCTTCGGTTCCCGGAGGGCCTTTTCTTTTGCCTTGCGGCTTTTGTTTCGCGCCCAGCTCGAAAACGGCATCACAAGCGCGGCCCGATTCCATCGGGCATCCCTCCCCCTGTCGCGCTCACGGACGGCAGGAGCTACCTGGCAGGACGCAAGCGGCGGGTTCGTCGGGGTCGGTTGTCAATGAACGGGCAACTGCCGAGAGGTCGAACGGTTGCCGTTGACTTCCATTTATGATAGATAACAAATCACGTCAACCATAAAAAATAAATTTGGGCGTGATAACTTTTCCTCTGATATGATGACGGGAAAAAGGAGCAGCGCCCATGAAGGACGAAGCTATTTTGAACGTCGAACGTGAAGCCTTGAATTTAATCCTTGAATTGAGGAAAGCCGCGGGCATAAGCGAAAAAGCTTTGGGAGAAAAAGCCTTCCCAGAAGCCAAAAATCCACGCCTCAAGATAAGCAGCCTGTGGCATGGGCGCGGCAAAGGCAGTGATGGCTTACGGCTACGCCTTGGCGATTTTTGCACTATCTGCCACGCCTTGGGACGCAATCCCGCGCAAGAGTTGCTTGTTATCTGGGGAAAAATAAGCCCGGAAGAATAGCAAGCCGCCCCCACTATTTTTTATCAGGCCGCAAAAAATTGCGGTCTTTTTTTTGATTTGTTTTTTATCTTTTTTATTGACAATGATAGATAGTATATCATATTCTTTTTTCAACGACACGGGGAACGGCCCAGCCGCCCCGGCGTTGAAGGCGGAACCCGGCCTCAAGAAGGGGTGCGCGAGAAAACACGGCGCGACGCGCCGGAGTCCGGGAGGACGCGAGAAACCTTCAAACGTGGACAGAGCGGAAGAAAATGGCTATCTAGAGGGTGAGGCAAGGATGAATAAAGAAACCCTTTCCAAACTGACAGACTTCTTGGTTAACTTCGCTGTGGCCTGCTTTGCTGTAAGCGCCTTTCAAGGCGTGTGGTGGGGCATAGTGCCGGGCATCACATCTTTGGCCGGGGTGTTCATCCTTGGCAAACGGCTTGGAGGTAAGTGATGGCTATCTGGTTTTTCCTCACATGTATCGTGATTGCTGTCATTGGGTATGGTGTTTACCAAACCCGCAAACAACACTAACCATCACGACAAGTTTATATCTTAGGGCGGTTCTTAATGATAAACGTGGCAATCCTTGCCTTTGTACTGGCGCTTGGCGGATTGGGGTTCTACCTGACCCGCAAGCGCTCCTGACACCCCGACAACCACAACTTTCTGACCACAAGGCCCCCCGGCAACGAGGGGCCTTT
>APFI01000068.1 GCA_000403945.1 Desulfovibrio sp. Dsv1 | reverse complement strand
CCATTGTTCATCTGTTAATCCCTGGTATTTGCTCATGTAATTCGATTACACGATTTTCATGACTTTTTTAGAATTATGAAATGACTTCTAGGTTCAGCCCCCATTAAACCGCTGGCCGCGAAAAGCTGGATTTTTTCAGACATCAAGGCGCAAAGCGGGAATTGGCTGAAGCTGTGTTGGCACAGCACACTGCAGGGGCAATTCCGCTTTGCAATGCCGCTGCATTGAAGAAGGCGGCTTTGCAGCGGGAGGAGAACAATGAGGGCCAAGCCTAATCAAAGACGTGATGTTCCCGTAAAATATTGCAGGCAATGACCAGCAGGGCCAGCCCGCCGAGCAGCCCGGCCCAGCCGTTCAGAGCGCAGAGCCGGGCCAGGGTTTTGCCCAGATAAAGTCCGCAGGCTGTAATCAGGGCGCAGACCACACCGATGAGCGTCGCCGGTCCCCATATGGGCGTTTGCAGCAAGGCGAAGGACAGGCCCACAGCCAACGCGTCAAGACTGGTGGCCACCCCCAGAATCCACAGGTTACGCCCGGCGGCAGGGTCCGTGGTGGGGCAACGGCATTTGCGGTCTTTCAGGGACTTCAGGGCGGAACGGAGCATATTGCCGCTCACCCAGGCCAGCAGGGCAAAGGCGATCCAGTGATCCCATGCCTCCATGTATTCGCGCACGGACAGGCCCAGATACCAGCCCAGCACGGGCATGAGAAACTGAAAAAAGCCGAAGCAGGCGGACAGACGGACATAACGGCGGAAATCCGGCGCGCGCAAGGCGCAACCTGAAGCCACCGCCACAGCGAAGGCGTCCATGGACAGGGCCACGGCCAGCAACAAAACAGTGTGTAACGGCATATCTTAATCCCCGCGGCATGGCGCATCCCTGCAGAACGCAGCCGTATCAGTATAGATAAACCCCTCGCCGGGAGCAAGCCCGCATCTTGCGGTTCCTCCCGTCGCAGGGTACAAAACGGCCCATGCAAGTTCTTTCGTTCTGGACAATCCTTACGTTATGGTGCAACAGCCTGTTGAGCATCGGCATGAACGCCGCAGCGGCCCTGCCCCTGATAATCGCGCTGACCCTGCTCATCGGACGGCGCGCTCAGGCCCGTTTCTGCGCCTATGGCGCGTCCCGGCTGGCCGGACTGGCCTTCGGCCTGTCCTGGCTCGGCCTGCCAGTCATGCTCGGATCCCTGTACGGCATGCTGTCCGGCCTGCGCGTCGCCGGACACAATATGGCTGGCATTTCTTTCAGCAGTCCGGCCATGCTGTCCTACAGCCTGCCCCTCCTGCTCTGGCAGACCGGCATCCTTTGCGCCGGTCTGCTGCGCCGCGCCTGCGCCAGCGCTCCCCTGCCCCCGCGCCGCTGTCCACGGGAGGACCGCTATGCCACAAGCATGATCAACGAACGGCTGTGTCTCTGCGTCCTGACGGCCCTGTGCTTCTTTTCCACCTATGTCCTCCGCGACTGGCCCTTCATCGCGTTGCCGCCGGGCATGGACCTTGGCCAGGCGGCAACGGCGGTGTTCAGCAACGCCCTGCACAAATATTTCATGGCCTTCGCCCCGGCTGGAGCCTTGGCCTTGCTCTTTTTGCTGCGCGCGCGGCGCGGCGCGACGGCGGCCGGTTTCGACGAGGTTCAGACGGCCTTGGCCACGCGCTGGTGCGCCCTCTGGGCCACAGTGGGCTATATCCCCTTCTGCCTAGACCGCTGGGGGATAATTCTGGGCTATCTGCTGCGAGGCACGCCGCCGGACGGGCTGCTGGCACAGGTCTATGCCCTGATTCCGCTTACGGCGGCCGTGGCCTGCTGGGGCACGCTGCTGGGCATGGGCAAACCTCTGCGCCGCTCTTGGTTCATCGGGCTGGGCATTGGGCTGCTGGCGCTCGGGGAAAGCCTGCCCTCCATCCTGATGCTGTCCGCATGGTTCACGCAATCCGCATTCTGACGCTCTGTCTGGCCCGCCCCCCCAGATCCTCTGGTGAGCGCGGGCACGCTGCTGCCGGCCAAGAATATGGCATCTGCCGAAAAGGGCCGCGCCTGTGAGCGCGCGCAATCTGGTCCAAGCTCTATTGCCGGCCGTTTTTTGCCGACCCGGACGACGGTGCCACGACCATGCTTTACGCGGCGCGACTGGATGCCCTTGGCCCCCTGCGGGGGGCCTAGCTGCTCAAACGCGCCCGCCGGACGGAGGCCAGCCCCCTGCGCAAAAACACTCTCGGTCTATTGCTTGGCCCGCTGGACCATGAACCAGGACCGGCAGCTGGCGTTTCTGCGCCGGATGTTCATCAACTGGGAGACGTTCTGGCAACTGGTGTTATCTGAAAATCTTACGGCCCTGGCCGCGCACGCTCCCAGCCTGGACTGAGTCTGCCGTCTGAGTCTCGGCCCTGAAACCGAGGCCCGACGGGGGAGGCTAGGGTCAGGACTCATTAGAAGTCATTTCATAATTCCAGAAAAGGTCATGAAAATCGTGCAATCGAATTTCATGAGCA
>APFI01000067.1 GCA_000403945.1 Desulfovibrio sp. Dsv1 | reverse complement strand
GCTCATGAAATTCGATTACACGATTTTCATGACTTTTTCTGGAATTATGAAATGACTTCTAGTCGTTACGCCTCGGCGGCTGCGGAGACGGATCGGGCCGCCTCCAGAACCGGGGTGGAAATCCGTTGATGGCGGACCATCTCGCAGCCCAGCCGCATGCCCTTGTGGGCGAGGCTGAGCGCGAAGCGCGACGCGAAATCCTTGTTATCGATCCAGGGACCGCGCGTCTCCATCTGAAACCCGCGCGCTCCGGTATCCGCCAGGAGACGCAGGAGGAGTTCCGGCGCGCTACCCTAGGCGCATGCCTTCGGCCAGGACGGCCAAATTGGCCATTCCCACCAGATTGCTGATAACCTTTATGGCGCAGGCGGCGTTGATGCTGGAGACGTCTTCGGGTTTGCCCATGACCTCAAGAAGGGGCCAGACCCGCTTGCGGGCCGCGGCGTCGCCGCCGGTGAAAACGGGGGCTTCACCCCCGGGCGGCAGCAAGCGGTGTTTTGCCAGTGTGGCCTGGACATAGGCGCTGCCGCGCCGCTTCTTCCGCCAGGCTTTCGGCCAGCGCGGGGGCAATGGTGCCGCACTCCACATGGACCGCGCCGCAGTCCATCCGGCCGTGCAAAGACGCCGGGCCGGAGAGACGGCTGGCGGACATGCTCCGGTGGGGTCAGACAGGTGACCAGCACGTCACAGACCGCCAGATCTTCCCGCAGTCCGTGTCCGAACCCGTTCTGCCCGCGTCCACAACTTCCCGCATTTCGGCCAAATTGCGACTGTAGGCCAGCACCTTGCAACCGGCATTGATAAGGCGGCGCGCCCATGATGCCGACGCCCCAGAATCCGATGTTCATGCTCATTGCGATCTCCATAATGGAACACCGCCCTACCGGGCGAGTTCGTTCAGATTTTTCATGAGCGCCTCGTCCAGAGTCGCGTCCTCCAGCTCGTAGCGGCGGCCGAGATAGCCGTACTTGGGTTGGCCCATGCGGTGGTAGGCCAGCAGTTCATAGTCGATGTTGGGGCGGCGGGGCACCATCCGGCGGATGGCGCGGATGTCGTCCTCGCTGTCGTTGAAGCCGGGAATCACGGGCGTGCGCACCCGGATGGACAGATCGGGAAAATCCTCGCAGACCCGGCGGAAATTTTCCAGGATAAGGGCGTTGTCCATGCCGGTCTGCGTCTTGTGTTTGCTCGGGTCCAGGCATTTGATATCGAAGATCAGCCTGTTCAGATGCGGGCAGGCGTCGCGCAGGCGCTCGTAGGGGTAGCAGCCGCAGGTCTCGATGGTGGTGTCGATGCGGCGGCGGCGGGCTTCGCGCAGCAGGGCGACGGCAAATTCATGCTGCATGAGGGCTTCGCCGCCGGAAAGGGTCATGCCGCCGCCAAAGCGGTGGTAGAAGACGCCGTCCTCTTCCACTTTATCCAGCGCCTGACCCACGCTCATGCTTTCGCCGTAGACGCTCTGCGCGCCCGAGGGGCAGGCCCGCACGCAGGCGAAACATTCCTCGCACTTGCCGCGGTCATGGCGGATCATGCCGTCCGTCGTCAAACTGAGCGCGCCTGTGGGGCAGGCCGCGAGGCAGCGGCCGCAGACCCCGGCCGTGAGGCAGCGCGTGGGGTTGAAGGCGTGTTCGGGCTTGAGGCTCTGGGATTCGGGATTGCTGCACCAGCGGCAGCGCAGGGGACAGCCCTTGAGAAAGACCAGGGTGCGGATGCCCTTGCCGTCATGCACGCTGAATTTCTGCACATTGAAGACAATACCGCTTACTTGCGCGTCCGTCATGGAAAAATCCTCTGAGTCGCCGGGCGTGCGCCCATGGCGGAAAAGAAAAGGGGAGGGGGGCTTTCCCCCTCCCCCGTGGCTGATTTCGTTCGTTTCACCAGGGGCTGTTGCCAACCTGTCCCCTTTGCTTTGCGGCTTCGTCAAGTTGGAAACAGCCCTTGGGCCGCGTTTAGAACGGATTCCCTTTGTCTGAACCGTCCTAGAATCCGGAATGTTCCGTGCGGTCGATAATATCGTTCTGCAGGTCGCGGGACAGATCGCAGAAGTAGGCGCTGTAACCGGCGATGCGCACCAGCAGGCTGCGGTAGTTGTCCGGATCTTTCTGGGCGTTGAGCAGGGTCTGCTTGTTCACGATGTTGAACTGCAGATGCCAGAGCTTGAGATCGCACCAGGTGCGGATCAGGTTGACGATTTTTTCCGTGCCTTCCTCGCCGGCCACGCACTTGGGCGACAGCTTGATGTTCAGCAGGCGCGAGGCGCGGTTGATCATGCCGTAGTTCTTGGAATGGTAGTTGGAGAGCAGCACGGCCGTGGGGCCGTTCTTGTCCGCGCCGTGAGAGGCGGAGGATCCGTCGGAGAGGGCCGTCCAGGCGTGGCGGCCGTTGGGCGTGGCCGCGACCACCTTGCCGAAGGGCACGTGCGACGTGATGGGCACATAGCGCACGTCCACGTGTATGCCGCGCTCCTCGCTGCTCTTTTTGGCCTCCACCTGGGTGAAGCGGTCCACGTCCTTGGCGATGCTGTCCACATAGGGATCGTTGTTGCCGTAGCAGGGGGCGTTGCGCAGCATTTCGCGCACCGGCTCACAGCCCTTGAAGTCGGCCTTGCAGGCATCCAGCACTTCCTTGAGGCTCAGCTTCTTTTCCTCGAAGACCAGTTTTTTGATGGCCGCCAGAGAGTCCACCACCGTGCCGTAGCCCAGGAATTCAAAGTAGGAGTAGTCCACGCCGCCGGGAATTTTTTCGGTGTGCAGGTCCAGCATGTTTTCCATGCACAGGTCGTGGAGCACCGAGGACAGCGGCGCGGCGAAGTGCTGCGGGCGCAGCTTGTCCACCACGTGCTGCTGCTGGAAGGCCTTGTGCAGCAGGTTCAAATGCTGGGCCTTGTAGGCTTCGTAAAATTCTTCCCAGGTCTTGAACCCGAGAGGATCGCCGGTTTCCAGGCCGATGAGCTCGTCGCCGTAGCGCAGCATGCGGCCGTTGTAAAGCGCCATTTCCAGAGCTGTGGCGAAGTTCACGTACACGCAGCCCGAGGTGTAGGTGTCCCGGTTGGGCATGCGGGTTTCGGTGCATCCGGACACGGCGTAGTCCAGGGCCTCGTCCATGGGGCAGCCCTTGACGGTGTTCAGGAGGATCACTTCCTCGTCATTGATCAGCTTGGGGAAACCGGAGCCGTCCTTGATGGTCAGGGCCACTTCGTACAGGAAGCGCTCGGGCGAGCGGGAATGGATGCGCGCGGCCAGATCCGGGTAATTGAGCGGGAACTCGCGTTTGGATTCCAGGAAAAGATAGGTCAGGTCGTTGGTGGCGTCCTCGCCTTCGCGGGTCTGGCCGCCGATGGTCACGGCCTCCCAGTGGGCGTAGCCTTCCTGAAATTCCACGCCCGTGGGATTGATGTACAGGTCGATGAACTGGGCCATGTCCACCCACATGCATTCCAGCAGTTCCTTGGCCTCTTCGCGGGTCAGGCGGCCTTCCTCGATATCCTTTTCATAGTAGGGATAGAGGTACTGGTCCATGCGGCCGTTGGAAATGATGGCGCTGGCCTTTTGCTCAATGCGCGAGAACATCTGCACGAACCACTGGCACTGCATGGCCTCGCGGAAGGTGCGGGCCGGATGGGCGGGCACGCGCTTGCAGGTCTCGGCGATCTGAAGCAGTTCGGCCTTGCGCTTGGGGTCGCTTTCCTTGGCGGCCATGTCCTTGGCCAGTTGGACGTGGCGTCCGGCCCAGATCATGATGGCGTCGCAGACGATGATCATGGCTTCCAGGAAGGGCTTCTTGTCCCAGAGGTCCACGGAATTGTTCAGATCCAGTTGGGCCAGTTTGGCCCTGGCCTCGTTCTGGATGTCGATGAAGCCGCGCTTGAGAACCTTTTCATAGTCCGGCACCCATTGCAGGGCGGAGCGGTAGGACGAGGTTTCGCTGACCACGAATTTGGACTTGAGGCCGCGCTCGTCGTCGTAGGTCACGCCGCGGATTTCGGCGGGCAGGGTTTTGTTGAGGTGCTCATGGTAGGTTTTGCCCTCCCAGTAGGGGGCGATGTCTTCCATGACCGTCTTGATGTCTTCCCGGGAGATCTGGAAGGGGCTCTTGTCGCGGTGCTCCAGGTCGGCCAGCACCTCGCGGTAAAAGTCGCCGTCGATTTCGGGGTAAAGGATGCCGTAGCGTCCCGGCTTGCCCACGCGGCCCGCCAGAAGCTGGCCCGGCGTGATCCAGACCGTAATTTTTTCAGCCACGTTTTTGAGCGCCTTGGCCCAGCGCAGGGTCAGCAGCTCGCCCTCGGTTTCGCACATGGATTCGGTGAAGTACTTGGCGCGTTCCACATCCACATGGGGAAGGCTGAACTGGTTGCGCTCCAAGATCTTGTAGACGCGCTCCCGCCCCTGGCGGTGGATGTTTTTGTTAATGACGCGGTCTTCCTGGGGGGACATGCAGCAACTGCACTGGCTCATGACAAACTCCTGAACGGGTTTTATGCTCTTTGGATGCTGGGATTTGTTCCGTCCCAAACGCCGATGAGAAAGCATCTTGCGTGCCATTTAGGCAATATACTGATATTAAAAGAAAAATGCTGTAAGGCAGATGCGTGGCGGAGGTGGAGTTTACGACGGCTTGTTGCAAAAAAACAATAAAAATAATATATTTTATTGAAATAAATTAAAAATATTATTATGTTGTTTTTTTGCAACAA
>APFI01000066.1 GCA_000403945.1 Desulfovibrio sp. Dsv1 | reverse complement strand
GTTCCGGCGGCAGACTTGCCGCGTCTTCCCAGACATGCAGGGGCAAAAATTCCGTCCAGCGTCCACTGTCGTCCGTGGGTGCCAGAAGGCGGATCTGACGGCGGTCCGCCGTATCCAGAGCCGCACGTACGGTGGCAGGTGCGACCAGAATCCCGCGCAGCAGGGCCAGATAGCGCTTTTCGCACTGGCCCTCCCGCTCCGCGCGGCGGAAGGCCAGAACCGCCTCTTGGGTCAGGGCCGCGCAGACAATGCCGGACGTGCCGTAATCCAGACGTTGCAGCAGCCGCGCCGCGCCGCCGTCCGGCAAGGATGCCAGCAACGCGGGCAAAGCGGCCTCCAGGCTGGAACCGCCGCCCCCGGCCAGAGCCGCGCTGTGCAGCCCGGCGGGCTTATACAGAAAACAGTACTCCCCCTGGTGGGAGAGCAAACGCGGCTTGTCCGCGATGGGGAAAGCGGCGTCTTTCCCCTCCGCCGCCGGGTGGTGCAGGGTAATGAGCTCGCCGGGCCGCAGACGACGGGCGGCGGACGCGGCCCGTCCGCCGACCAGAACGGCATTGCGCGCGATCAGACGGCGGCGGCCGCGCAATCCCAACTCCGGCATCAGTGCGGCCAAGGCATGATCCAGCCGCTGACCGGCCAGAGCGGCGTCAACACGCAGTTCACGCGCGGGCATCTAGCGTGCAGGCTCCCCGCCGGGCAGCAGACCCAACAAGGCCCTGGCCGTCAGTTCCGGATCATGACGTTGCGGGTCGTCCTCGCTCACCATGTCCCGCTCCACCAGGGCCACACCCATATCCGCCAGAGCAGTGCGGACCTCAAGCCCCAGGCCGCCCTCATAGCGGCCGTGCCGACTGTCCACCAGCACCCAGTGCATGAGTTCGCCGGTGCGCGCCTCGGGCGCGTCCTCACGCAAATGGCGTAGCAGCATGTCCACTTGCCCGGCCAGGGAAAGACCGTGCAGCTCCGCGTCGCGGCCCGAATTGGGAATGAAAATCTTGGGGCAGGACGCGGCGGCCACAGTCCGGCCCACGCCCTGCGGCAGCAGATTGGCCAGCACGCTGGACGGAATTTTTGCCCCTGCATGTCTGGGAAGACGCGGCAAGTCTGCCGCCGGAACTGGCGGAAGGTTCGGGGGCAATCAGCGGCCCGGCCGGGCCGTTCGGTGAAGTCGGGCTGACTCTGGCCGCCTGCCGCATCCGTTGCGGCGCGCGCCATCAGATCCGGGCGCACGCGGCCGCGCTGGGGCATCCCCTCCGGGGGGACGGCTTGTATGGTCCCGCCTCGGTTGAACCCCCGGCGGGGGCGGCAGCGCCCGCAAGATTTTTTTCCCTGCACCACGGGGCCTTGCTGCTGCCCGGCGTGGCCTGCGTGCTGCCGCCGTCCTGGCCGTTGCCGGAGGCCCAGGCCGAAGCGGTCAGGAAATGGCTTGAAAGCCCGCCCCAATGCGGTATATTGGGGTGTGGGCAACGTGCCGGTCCGGACCCGCAGCCGTAACAGGATAACGGACATCCTCATCCGGCTTTGCCGGCCACATTTACCAGGAGAGCGCATGTTTGCCGCCTTGCTACCCAAGCCCGCGCCTTTTTTCGCCATGCTGGATGAGCAGAACGGCCTGTTGCGACGCATGGCCGGACTGCTGGTCGAAATGCTTGAGGACACGTCCAAGATGGACGACGTCCACAAGGAAATCGCCTTTCTGGAAGAAGAAGCCGACCTTCTGCACACCCGGATCGTCCGGGCCCTTTCCCAGACCTTTATCACCCCCATTGACCGCGAGGACATCCTGCGCATCAATCAGGAGCAGGAAGAAGCCATGGACTGCCTGCAGAGCCTGAGCACCCGCCTGCACATCTTTGAATTCACGCGGGTGCGCTTTCCGGCTCTTCAGATGGCCCGGACCATCAGCGCCATGCTCGACCTCACCCGGCAGATGCTGGAAGGCCTCGCCCACCGGCGCGACTGCCACAAAACCCGCGCATTCCGCACGTTGCGCGGCGAGAGCGACATGCTCCTGGCCGTCGGTCTGGCCGAATTGATGGACGAGCAGCAGGAAATCTCGCCCGCCCTGATCATGCAGATTCTGAAGTGGAGCCAGGCCTACGAGCGCATGAGCATGCTGCTGGAGCAGATCAACACCCTGGCTGAAACCATTGAGGAAGCGGTGCTGAAAAATGTTTGAGGAGCCCCTTCTTCTGGCCCTCATCGTGCTGGTGGCCCTGGTTTTCGACTTCACCAACGGCGCGCATGACTGCGCCAACGCCATCGCCACTGTGGTGTCCACCAAGGTGGTCACGCCGCGCTTCGCTGTGGGCATGGCGGCACTGCTCAATCTGGGTGGGGCACTGCTGGGCACGGAGGTGGCCAAGACCCTGGGCAGCGGCATTGTGCTGCCACAGGTGGTGGAAGGCAGCCACGTGCTGGTGCTGGCTGCCCTGGTGGGGGCCATCGCCTGGAACTGCATCACTTGGTATTACGGCATCCCCTCGTCGTCCTCGCATGCCCTGATCGGCGGGATGGTCGGCGCTGCCGTGGCCGCCCAAGGCTTCGACGCGCTCAACGCCAGCGGCATCGTGGACAAGGTGCTGATTCCCCTGGTGGGTTCGCCCCTGGCGGGCTATGCCGTCGGTTTTCTGAACATGTGGCTGATTTGCTGGGTTTTCGGGCATGTTCATCGACGCAAGGTCAACTGGACCTTCCGGCATCTGCAACTGGTGTCCGCAGGTTTTATGGCCACCAGCCACGGCCTCAACGACGCCCAGAAGACCATGGGCATCGTCACTCTGGCCCTGCTGATCTTTGGAGAGATCGACAGTGTGGAAGTGCCCCTCTGGGTCAAACTGGCCTGCGCCGGAGCCATGGCCCTGGGCACCGCCGTGGGCGGCTGGAAGATCGTCAAGACCATGGGGCACCGCATCTTCAAGCTGGAGCCGGTGCACGGCTTCGCCGCCGAAAGCTCGGCGGCTCTGGTGATCACCGGAGCCTCCATGCTGGGCGCGCCGGTGAGCACCACGCACACCATTTCGGCCTGCATTTTCGGAGTGGGTTCCACCAAGCGGCTCTCGGCCGTACGCTGGAATGTGGCGGGCAATCTGGTCACGGCCTGGATCTTGACCCTGCCCGCCGCCGGAACTGTGGGCTTTGTTTCCTACAAGCTGCTGCACTTCATCTGGAACTAACGTTTTTTGGCGGCCTCCAGTTCCTTGACCTTGCGGAAAATGGTGCTTCGGTCCATCTGAAAGTGGCGCGAAAGCTTACCGATGGAGCCATACCGCTTGAGGCCCGCCTCTATGAGCGTGTTTTCCACTTCCTTCATGATGCTTTTGAGCGAGCGGCCCTCAATGGGGGGCAGGCCGCGTCCGGCCACGGGGTCCCCCTGACCGGGCGCGACCGAGCGGATGCCCGAAAGGTCCCGCGCGTCGATGAGCCCCCGCTTGCAGGTGACCAGCAGGCCCTGCACCAGATTTTCCAGTTCGCGCACATTGCCCGGCCAGGAGTAATTTTGCAGAATTTGCTCCACTTCTTCGGAAAACCGGGCGCATTTGCGGTATTTCCTGCCGTAATAGGTCAGAAAACCCTGGGCCAGCGGCAGGATGTCCGCGCGGCGCTTGCGCAGCGGCGGGATGTTCAGCACGGCCACCTTGAGGCGGTAGTAGAGATCGGAGCGGAACGCGCCGTGGGCCACTTCCTTTTCCAGTTCCTTGTTGGTGGCCGCGATGACGCGCACGTCCACTTTTTTGGGCGTGGTGGCTCCCACGCGCAGCACCTCCCAGTCCTGGAGCACGCGCAACAGGCGCGACTGCATGGTCATGGGCAATTCGCCGATCTCGTCCAGGAAGAGCGTGCCCGCGGAGGCCGCCTCCACCAGACCGGCCTTGCCGTGCTTGCTGGCGCCGGAAAAACTGCCCGGCACATACCCGAACAGCTCGGTTTCAATGAGATTTTCAGGAATGCTGCCGCAGTCCACCTTGATGAAGGGCGCGTCCGCCCGGCGGCTCTGGCGGTGGATGTGCCGGGCTACCACGTCCTTGCCCACGCCGGTTTCGCCCAGCAGCAGCACGGTGGCGTCGGTGTCGGCAATGGCGGCGGCCTCGGCGTAGAGGCGCTGCATGGCCTGGCTCTGAAGCACGCGCGGGTACTGGATGCCGCCCGCTCCGGCGGCGTCGCTGCTCAGATTCTGAAAGGTCTCCAGCAGTTCCCTCTGGGCCGAAATTTCCTCGCGCAACTCGGTGAGGGCCGTCACGTCGCGAATGACCGTGACCACATGGGTCACCTTGCCCGAGGCGTTCTTGACCGGATGGCCGTCCAGCAGCAGGGTGCGCCCGTTGAAGAGATTCTGCACGCTGGAAACTTTTTCGCCGCTCCGCACCACGCGCGTGTTGAGCACCGTGTCGAAAACGCCGCTCTGGACCATGTCCTGCACGCGCCTGCCCAGCATCTTTTCCTTGGGAATGCCCGTCAGTTCGGCATGACGCCGGTTGACCAGCACCACAATGCCTTCGCAGTCCGTGACACAGATGGCGTCGCGGAAGGTGTCGCACAATTGTTCGATGTAGTCGGCCAGCATGTGCGGACTATACATGCATCTTTTCTCCGGGGGCAAGTGTGTTTCCCCGCTCTTTCCGTTTCCGCCTCCCCGGGAGGACCGGCGGGAAGACGGAAGCGGAAAGGGCCGCGCCTACAGACCGAGCAGCCGGGCCGCGTTGTTGTACATGACGTTTTCCCGCACGTCGGGCGTGAAGGGCAGGCGTTTGTAGAGGGCGATCTGCTCCTGGAAATCCACGAAGGGCGCCGCGCTGGCAAAGAGCAGCTTGTCGCCGATGAGACTGTTGGCGGCCTGGATATACCCCTCGGAGAACGGCTGAGCCTCGTATTCCGCCAGATCCATGTAGACGTTGCGGTTGCGGTGCACGGTCATGACGGCCTCGTTGACCCAGGGGTAACAGCCGTGGCTGATGACGATTTTGAGGTCCGGAAAATCCGCCGCCACCCTGTCGATGTGGCGGGGATGAGCGTCGTCCATGACCGCGTCGCGCACCAGGGTGGCGGGCCCGGTGGTGATGACGATGGGCACGTCCAGTTCGCAGCACTTGGCGTAAATGGGGTAGTACCTGGCGTGGCTGGCCGGGATGCGCGCCAGATACGGATCAATGGCCGCGCCGCGCATGCCGTGCTTTGTGACCATGCGCGTGAGTTCGGCCAGGGCGTCCATGCCCTTGTGCGGGTCCAACCCGGCGAAGCCGATGAACTTGTCGGGATACCGCTCCATCAGGGCCACAATGCCGGGATTGGCCGAGGCCAGGCCATAGGTGGTTTCGGCGTCGCGGCCCGTGACCACGCCCTTGACCACGCCCTGTTTCTCCATATCCCCGACGATTTTTTCAATGGGCTCGGGCTTGGCCCGGTCGGCATAGTGGAACAGCTCGAACATCTCGCCGAAAACCTTGTTGCCCAGCATGCCCTTGACCGCGTCCGGCGTACTGGGGCGAAAGCGGAAGTCAATGATTTTCATGGAAATTCCTTATGTTGTTGAATGTCGCCGCTACTTTCCGTAGCCCAGCGCATCGGGCAGGAAGGTACTGATGGACGGCACAAAGGTCAGGATCAGAATGCTCACCGTCAGGGCCAGAAGGTAGGGCAAGACGGCGAGGGACAGGCGCTCCACCGAGATGCCGCCTATGCGTGAGGCCACAAAAAGATTGACCCCCAGCGGCGGCGTCAGCATGGCCACGTTGTTGGTCACCACCAGGATGATGCCGAAGTGGATGGGATTGATGCCCAGTTCCAGAATCATGGGCAGCAGGACGGGCACCAGAATGATGATGGTGGACAGGGTTTCCATGAACATGCCCAGCACATACAGCACGGCGATGATCATCAGCAGGACCACGTAGGGATCCTTTGAAATGCCCATGACCAGACCGGTGAGTTTTTGCGGGGCCTTCTCGAAAGTGAGAATTTTGCCGAACAGGGTGGACGCGCCCACGATGAGCAGAACGCCGCCGCAGACCATGGCGCCTTCCAGCAGGGCCTTGTTGATATGTTCCCGCTTCAGGGCGCGGTTGATGACGATGCCGACGAAAAGCGCGTACAGAATGGCCACCACCGAGGCTTCCACCGGCGTGGCGTAGCCGGAATAGATGGAGCCGAGAATGATGAAGGGCGTCATGAGCGCGAAGAAGCATTTGCGGCAGCTGTGCATGAATCTGCGCAATTCGAATTTTTCGGTTTCGTCCCCGCGGAAATTGTTTTTGCGGGCCAGCAGCCAGGCTGTGACGATCATGGCGAAGGCGACCAGAAAGCCGGGCAGAAAACCGGCCGTGAACATGGCGGTCACCGACAGATTGCCCAGAATGGCGTAAATGATCATGGGGTTGCTGGGGGGGATGAGAATGCCGATGGTGCCGCCCGAGGATGCCGCCGCGCTGGCGTACTCGCGCGAATAACCGTTGCGGACCATGGCGGGAATGAGGATGGTGCCCACGGCCGCCACCGTGCCCGGACCGGAGCCGGAGATGGCCGCGAAAAAGGTGCAGGCCAGAATGGTGGTGATGCCCAGGCCGCCGTGCATGCGCCCCACCATCTGCTTGACCACATCCACAATCTGCTGGGTGATGTTGCCGTATTCCATCAGCGTCCCGGCCACCACAAAACAGGGGATGGCCAGCAGCGGAAAGAGGTTGAGCCCGTCGAACAGGGAATTGTGGATGATGGACATGGGCAGGATGTCGCCGCTGAGCAGGGTGACCGCCGCCGCGATGGCCAGCGACATGAAAATGGGGACGCCCAGCAGAAAAAGGACGGCCATCGCGATCAGGGCAAGTTCAAGCGGACTCATTGGGGGTTCTCCTCATAGTTCACAAGGCCGGCCAGGGTGCCCGCGCGCCAGTGCTTCCAGTACTTTTCCACAATACGCCAGCTCACCAGCAGAAAGCAGAAGGGAATGATCATTTCCACATGGCCTTTGACCACGCCCAGGGTGGGGGATATTTCCGGATATTCCAGGCCCTCCTGGATCGTTTCCCAGCAAACCGTGATGAAATAGATATTGAAGGCTATCCAGACGGCGTCGCCCAGAACGCGGAAAAACAGGCGCGCCTTGACGCCCAGCCGACCGAACTGGGCTGTGATGCGCACATGCCCGCCGCGCTTGACGGCGAGGGCCGCGCCCACGAAGACGGCCCACAGGAAACTGTAGCGGGACAGTTCCTCGGTCCAGGCGAAGGAGGACCCGGTGAGAATACGCATCACAACCTGGAGGACCAGACAGAAGATCATCAGAAAGACAAGTCCGGCACAGACATATTCCTCAAAATTGTCATAGCATTTTTTGAACAAGGACATGGTGATCGGCTCCTTTCCTTGAAGGAATGGCCGCGCCGGACGATGCGCGCGACGCGGCCGTGCGTCCGGCTACTGCGCCATGATCTTCAGCAGTTCGTCCACATTTTCCTTGCCGCCGACCTTGTCGTAGATTTTGGGCCACATGTCCCGGGCCGCCTTCATCCAGGCGTCCTCGTCGGTCAGGGCGTTGATGACCATGCCTTTTTCAAGGCATTGCTGCAGGGCCAGGGCATCCTGTTCGGTGGCCCATTGCCACTCATACTGGGCGGCTTCGCGGGCGGCGCGGGTCACCAGTTCCTTGGTCGCGTGATCAAGCTTGCGGTACCAGGGGTCGGAAACCAGCATGGGGCCGACCCAGAGCAGATAGTGCAGGTCGGTGATGTACTTCTGCACTTCCCAGAACTTCTGGTCACGGTTGATGGTGTGGGGATTTTCCTGTCCGTCCACAACGCCCTGCTGCAGACCGTTGAAGGTTTCGGACCAGGACAGGGGATGCGGTTCCACACCCCAGGCGCGGAAGGCTTCCAATTGCAGTTCCACGGCGGGCACGCGGATTTTCAGGCCCTTGAGGTCAGCCATGCAGGTGACGGGTTTTTTGGAGTTGGTGAGCACCCGGTAGCCGCCCATCAGCCAGGAAAGCGGTCGGGCGCGGCTCTGCTTGGCGATTTCGTCGGCCATTCTGTCCATGAACGCTTCGTTGGTGAAAACCTTCCGGGCGTCCTCGATTTTGGGGAAACCGTAAGGAAGATAGAACACCCCGGCCTTGGAGGCGAACGGCGTCAGGTTGCCGCAGGAAACCACGGCCAGATGGATCTCATTGGTGCGCAACTGCTTTACGTTGGCCTGTTCGTCACCCATGGATCCGCCGTAGAACGTCTGCACCGTGATCTTGCCGTCCGATTCCTTTTCCACAATTTCCTTGAATTTATTGATGGCTTCCACATGCAGGCTGCCGTCGGGGTTGGCGGTGGCGGCGCGGATGGTCATCTTGGGGTATTCCGCAGCCCTGGCGTCGAATGTTGCCCCGAGCAACAGGGATATGGTGCACAGCGCGGCCAGAATGCGTTTCATGGCTTTTACTCCTTGGGGTTATGGGGGGAAGTTCGTGTACAGGGCAGACAAGCAAATTCGGGGCCACTTTGCGAAAAAAAGAACATTTTAAAGTGACGTTTTGTCGATGTCCAAAAAGGATGAATTTCTAATATATTGTTATATATGATAAAATATGGACATGTCACAAGCATGCTTTTGAGGCCGGGAGGATGCGCGCTTCTTTGTTGCGCGTGCGCGGATGCGCAAATTTGCATAAATTATGCTATATATCAGTATGTTGTATAGAAATTTGGGGGCTGTCCCGGCCAGCCAGGCCGAATAGGCCGGGATAGCTCATGTACGAAAGGCGAAGCGGGTTAAGCTCG
>APFI01000065.1 GCA_000403945.1 Desulfovibrio sp. Dsv1 | reverse complement strand
CTCATGGCTCACCTCCTGGCGCACTATGAGTACTCTTTTACAAACCTTTTGACAATTAATGAATCCTGAACCTAGAAATTGTACATGAAGCCCAGGCTGACTTTCCAGGCATCCTTGTAGTTGAGGTCGTTGTAAGCGGCACTGCCGCTGCGGCCCCAGCCCGTGCTGCTTTCATCCAGCCAGAGGTGAATGTACCCCAGTTCCAGCAGGATGGAGAAGTTGTCGTAGACCTTGTAGATATTATTGAGGTTGACTTCGATGCCGGTATCAGCCTCGGTCAGATATACGCCGTAATTGGAGTTGAAATCAGTCCAGCGGCGGTAAACTTGGCGATCGCTTTTGTCGGTGGCGTGCCGGCCTAGGATGTAGGAAGCCATCTTGGAGTCGTTGGTGCCGCCAAAGTAGTTGACCAGCAGGGTGGACTTGAGGCTTTCCACAAAGCTCATGTTCTTGAGGCGGGCGCCGATGCCCCACAAGCCGACGGCATTGCCGCCGAGTATGCCCTCATTGTTCACCCAGGGGCTGGAGCGGAAACCGAAGTTGGAGAGCGAGTCACCGCCGATGTTGACCTGCGAGACAAAGGGCATGCGTTCCGAACCATTGTTGGGATTGTCGTCGTCGCCACTGGAATACCAGCCGTAGATGCCGGGGGTGCCCCAGTCGACCTTATATTCCAAGAGAGCATTGGCCATCCAGCCGGAACGGTTCAGATAGCTCTTGTCGTCGGCCACGCTGCCGTAGTTCACATCCCAGGCGAAACGCCACGGTTCGAAGAAGGTGATTTCGCCGGTAATGCCGCCCCAGAAGGCTGTGGAATAATTGTCGTTGCCCAGGCAGCTGTCATTGGTGGATACTGCGGCGGGCAGCATGCCTGAAGTGAACTGCCCCCAGCTTTGCCCAGCCTGGGCATTGACTATGATCGGCTCTGTCACGATCTTGTCGCCGTTACCCTTATGAAGGGCCAGAACCTTGGGGCCGATGCCCGCTACCATGCCCCACGGCGTCACGCGGAAGCCCTCAAAGCGCAGGGGCAGGGTCAGGCCGAACATGTCCATATTGTCCATGTAGTTGCTGTGCCCGCTGATACCCAGTTTGCTGGCGACGTCAGCATTAAAATTGTCGTTGTAGGGGCGCATCCAGAAGCCGGTGAGGCTCACATTGTCGTTCAATCTGTAATTGGCGGTGATGGCGGCCACGTCATCAATGAACACATTGTTTTCAAAGGTGAAGCTGGGCAGGGCCACCAGTTGCAGACCCATGCGAAGCTTGAGGTCTGTCTGCGGAACCACCCAGTCAATGTAGGCATGGCGCACTTCCACCACGGTTCCGTCAGAACCGAGAGCGCCGCCGCCCACGCCGCCGTTGCGGGGGTCAGCCTGGCCCCAGTACTGGTCGCCGATTTCAAACATCAGGCTGCCGCTCAGGTATTCGCTGGCGATGGCATCCACACCGAACATCAGGCGCTGTGAGGCGTTGAATTCGTCCGTAGCGGCGTGAACAGCCTGCATGCGGGAACCCGTGATATTTTTGCCCTTGCGGTCCTTGCCCATGAAGGCGCCACCGCCGCTGGCATAGTCAAACGCCATCCACCAGAAGCCCTTGGCCTTGAATTCAATGGCCTGAGCGCCGCTGATGCCGCTCAGCAACATGCCGGCCGCCAAAAGCAATACTGCCAGTTTTTTCATCCCTCCTCCTCTGCTGATTGCAAGTTATTATGAACGCAGGAACCGTTCCGCCGCAAGCGCGGCTATGGTGCCGTCAGCCACAGCAGTGGTGATCTGCCGAAATGCCTTGTCATTGATGTCGCCCGCGCCGAAAACGCCGGGCAGGCTGGTGGACATGTCATGCCCGCTTTTCAGGTAGCCCTGTTCGGTCAGCTCTACTTGGTCGGCAAAAAGCCCGTTATTGGGCTTTTGCCCTATGAAGACGAAAGCCCCCTCCACCTCGATCTTTTGCTCAAGGCCGTTGACTTCAAGCAGAGCGGCGGCCAGATGGCCGTCCTGTACAACAAGGTCTTTTACCACAGTGTCGGTGAGCGCCATC
Source organism: Desulfovibrio sp. Dsv1 (assembly GCA_000403945.1). Classification (GTDB taxonomy): domain Bacteria; phylum Desulfobacterota; class Desulfovibrionia; order Desulfovibrionales; family Desulfovibrionaceae; genus Desulfovibrio. Next base: position 10,648 of record APFI01000065.1, on the reverse strand, counting down.
ACCTTGCCGCTGCCCAGAAAGGCGTCTTGCGTGCTCTGTGCTGCGTAGAAACGGCCTGTGGCCTCTACCAGCGTGATGTGGCTGACCCCAAGGCCCAAAAGGTAAAGGCCTTCGTCAAAGGCGCTGTTGCCGCCGCCCACCACCAGAACGCGCTTGCCCGCATAGGACCCGCCGTCACAGATGGCGCAGTAGTGCACCTCTTCGGCCGGCGTGGGTGTTTTCAGCTTCAGCGGGCGGCGGCCCGTGGCCAGAATGACGGCCCGCGCGGCATAAACGGCATCGTCGGTAAAGGCTTTCTTGACTTCTTCGCCCAGCTCCAGCCGGGTGATGTCGCAAACCTCTTCCACAGGCACGCCAAGGCTGTCCACATGGGCGCGCATTTTTTCCATCAGCTCCATGCCATGTATGCTGGGCCAGGTGGGGAAGTTCTCCACTATATGAGTGGAGTTGACGAGTCCCCCTGTGATGTTGCTCTCCAGCACTATGGCCCTGATATTGGCCCGCGCGGCATAGATGGAGGCCGTCATGCCGGCCGGGCCGCCGCCTATGATCATCAGGTCGTAATTGTGTTCTGTCATGGTTGCCCTGTTCTTGCGGAGCGGCCCCAAGGCCGCCCCGCGTCAGCATGATTTGTAGAAAGCCAGCATTTCCTTGGGGTTCATCAAGCCAGCCTTCTGCCCCGTCACCTTGCCGTTCTTGACCACCAGGATGGTGGGCGCGCGCTCGGCACTGAACTCCTGCGCGGCGGCTGGATTTTCCTCAATATCCAGCGAAAATAGGCTGACGCCCGTGCCCAGGCCGCTGAACTTGTCCAGCACCTTTTCCATGTTTTTGCAGTGCGGGCAGAGTTTCTTGTAAAAAAGCGCGACACCTGCCTCACAGGCTTCAATGGCGGCTTTGTAGCCGGTATCGTCAAGTTGCGTAAACATAGCTTCCCTTACCGTTGTTACAAAGTTTTGAGCTCACCGATGTAGAGCTTCAGCATGCGCAAAAGCTCTTCGGCTTTTTCCTTGTTGTCGCCAATAATGTTGTTGAGTTGATGCGGGTCCTTGCGGCGGTCATAAAGCTCATCGCTGTCCGGCACTTCCTGTTTGGCACCGGCAGTGCATGACCACATGGCCTCATCTTTCATGCTTTCCTTGCCGGGATTCCCTGTGCTGGTATAATCCAGCTGGCTGGCATCCTTCAGTATCCAGTGGATGTAGCTGTAGTCTTCGGTAATGATAGACCAAGACATCCCGTAGTAACCGGCGATGGCGAAATCACGCACCTTGTCCACCTCGCCGCGGATGAGCGGCAGCAGGTTGTGCCCTTGCATGTCTTCGCAGCCGTAGACGGGGAAACCGTAACCGCTGTCTTGCCCCTCGCCGCCGTACAGACCCAGAGCGTCCAGCATTGTGGGGGCAAGGTCCACATTCTGCACGAAGCTCTTGATGCGCTTGCCGCCTTCCACGCCGGGGAGATGCATCATCAGGGGCACATGCACCAGCTCCTCATAGGGCCACGGGCGGCACTTGCGCATGATGCCATGCCCATGCTCCCCCTTGCCCAAGGGCTGACCGTGGTCGGAGGCTATGACAATCATGGTTTCGTCCCAGAGGCCCTGCTCCCGCACGGAGTCAAGCAGCATGCCGATGCGACGATCGACCAACTCGATATTTTCAGCGTACAGGGCGCGCACATGCTCGCATTCTTCATCGGTGATGCGGCCTTCCACCGGCGTCCAGGGGGCAAGGATGATGGGGTTGCCCTTCCAGTCGGGGTTATGGGGGCAGGGTTTCTTTTCCCACACTGACGGGGGGTCCCAGGGTTCGTGCGGATCAAAGGAGTCCACCCAGAGCAGGAATGGCCGATCCTTAATGCGGACATCGCGCAGCCAGCGATCAGCCTCGTGGGCCACCACGCTCACATAGTTGTCTTCCTCGGAGCGCCAGCGCTGGCGGAAGCGCAGGAAGCAGTCTATCTCATCGAGCAGCGCCGTACTGGCGTCGTCGATTATCTCGCCCTTTTCGTTGTAAACCATACTGTAAGAGGTGTAGTCGATGGGGCGCATGCCGGGGTCAAGCGGCACATCCTTATAGGTGGTGTGGTCAAGCTCGTGGCCGGGGCAGAACTTCACATAGTCGAAACCGCGCGAGTAGCCGTATTTGGGCAGGCGCATGGGCGGGGTGTCATAGACCAGAGCCGTCTGCACGTCACGGCCCCACAGGATGTCGGGGATTGTGGTGTCATCGGCGCTGAGGGGCTGCCAACCGCCAAAGGGCAGCGTATAGCGGCCGGTCAGGGTGGCGCGGCGTACGGGCACGGTGGGCAGGCCCTCACTGTAAGCATTTTCAAACAGGATGCCGCTGCGCGCGAAGCGATCCAGATTTGGGGTTTTCACTTTTTCATTGCCGTAGCAGCCAAGGTAATTGTACTGCAACGTATCCAGCATGATGAAGATAATGTTTTTGACTTTACTCATGGTTCACCTATTATGGTTTATGAATTTGTGAGTTTCTAAAAAAGACAGAGCAGCTTCCAATAAGGCACCTGGATCAGCAACAAGCCAGCGCCTACAAATACTATACGCATCCCCAGACCTGCGAAGATATGCTTGGGGGTGATGCAGCCCGTGCCGAATATGTACATATACAGAGCATATTCGTAAGGGAAGATATACTGGTCAAGACCGTAGAGGAAAGAATAGAGCATGGGCAATGGGTTCTGCCCGAGCGACTGCGCAATTTCCATCCACGGAAGCGAGAGAGAGGATACCGCAGCCAGCGGTGTCAGCATAAAATTGACGGCCACAGCCGACAGATAGGAGCTGAAGCAGAGCCAAGCCGGCGAGAGGTCCTGAATCATGGGTGCCACCAGGGCGGCAAACCACTTGGCCGCGCCTAGGTTGACAGCAACGGCCCCCATGGAAAGGCAGCCCACCACAAAAACGAGGAAGCCCACATTGAGCTTGCGCACGTTTTCGACTTTCGCCAGGTTCAGAACAGGCAGATAGGCGCATGTAGCGACGAGCGCGTAAACAAAGTAGCCATTGAAGCCATGCCACTTCTGCGTCAAAAGGCCGGTGATGGCGACCACAAGCAGGCCAAGCATTTTCCATTCCTGCATGGTCATGGGGCCCATTTCTCTGAGGTGCTGCTCCACCACCTCGTTCAGATGGTCCTCGTGGGGCACATGTTCTTTGCCGGGAATGATCTTGTAGCACATGAAGACCGAAAATGCGCAGTACAGCAGAATGAAGGGCAGGTTGGCAATGGCGTACTCAGCCCAGGAGGGCACGGCAATGACCGTCTTGATCTGGTCAATGGCGATGAGGGCCATTTCCGTGCCGGTCAGAAAACCATAGCCCGGCGATGTGGCGGCGCAAAAGCCGGCCATGATGATGGCCGACGAAATCCGTGACTCTGGGTCAAGTTCCAGCGCCAGGACCAAGCCGTGGGCAATGGCACAGAAAACGATGACGCGGCACATGATGTCAGGCAGCAAAAATGCCATGAAGATGCCCACTGTCATCAGAGAAACGATGACGCGCAACAGCGTTGCGCCCACAATGCGCATCAGGGTAAGGGCCAAGCGCTTGGTCAGGCCGGTTTCTTTAAGCCCCTGGCTGAGAATGAGCGCGCCAAAGCATATCCAGGGCAGGAAAGAACTCCATGCGCCAAAAATCACAGGCGGTTTGGCGACTCCTAAAAGCAGGTAGAGAAACGTCATGGCCGCAGCCGTGGGCACGGCCGGCAGAATGTCAGTGGCCCACACCGTAATGGCCCAAAGTGTGATGGTGAAAAAGGCCGGCAAATGGGGGTTCAGCGTGGGGTCCGCCTGTACGGCGCTGTTGACCAGAAAGTATGTTGCCGCTGGAATCAGCAGGCTAAGCAGCCATTTGACGTGGGTGCCTTTAACCATAACCTCTCCTTTTTGCTGGTATATCGTCTTTTTCAGTGGATGAAATTCGGCTGACAGCAAGGGTTTTTTGAATGTATGCCTGCAATAACCGAGCTTGAGAAAAAAATCTTTAGCTCTTGCTATAATTTTACAAAAATTTGCAAAAATTTTGTGTGTCGTTGCGGCATATGTGCTATGGGAAGGCAGTGAGATGCAAAGAAGGGGCTGCTTATGCCAAGCAAGGCTGTCAAAGGGAGCGAATTTTATCTGAAGGACGTCAACCTGCCTTGGCGCGAGGTGCTCCACCTGGCCACCCGGTGTACGTTGGCCAAATCTTCAGTATTGCTCAGTGGCGGCGGCTTTTACTATATCGAAAAGGGCAAGGTGCGCCTGGGGTTCATGGGCCGAGGCGAAAAAGAGCTGGGGGCGCTCATTCTTGGGCGCGGTTGCCTGTTCAACGAAATACCGGATCTGATCGTCCCCCACTATGTCGTCAATTTCACTATGCTTGAGGTTGTACATGCCTGGAGGTTCAATGTGGGGCTGTTGCAGGATGAATGCTTCATCAGCACCTACCCGAAACTGATCTCCAACCTACTTTGCTCACTGGCGCGTAAGAGCGGGATTTTCTTTTTCAAAATGTCAAGCAGCAGGAAGCGTTCATCGCTGAACCGGCTTTGTGGTTTTTTGCTTCATCTAGCCGAAAGCGGCAAAGACGAACTGACCATGAGCCAGAGCGACGTGTCTGACATGCTGGGCCTGCACCAGACCACGACAGCCCGCTGTGTGCGCCTTTTGCGTGAGTGTGGCGTCATTGGCCACTTCACCAAGAGCAAGCTGGAGATTCTGGATATGGAAGCCCTGCGTGCCCTGGCGCAGGAAGAGCACAACCAAGGCAGGTCCTGCTGAAGCCTTTTGCTTTGGCAGTTGTGCCATTTCAAAAGCGGCGCTGCATTTTCCCTTTCACAGCCGCCGCAGCAGGGTGAGATGCGGCGGCTTGCGTCATGCCGCAATTAGCCGTCAAAAACGGCTTTTTTTCGGAGACATTGCGTCCGGACAAAGCTTGGGCTATACTGCTCTATGTGGGGTAACAGTCGGGAGCGCATGCCTTCCGCAGATTTGTCCTTCTGATCCGGGAGGCGCAAGAGTGCGGCGTTTTTATCAGGAAAGCTGGCAGGGAATACCGTTCACGGCATTCTCGCACATTTCTTTTTTCCATCTGGCGGAGCCCAAGTTTTACGCTACATTTTACGAGGAATTGTTCCGCCGCTACAAGGACTGGGACGATCTGCCCTCGACCTGGCGCGCCAACAAGCGCAAGGACGCCCGCTGGCTGGCCGGACAACTGCGCGCCCGCCTGGCTCAGGAGCCTGTCCGCGAGGGGCCGGGGCGCGTGCTTTCCATCGGCAGCGGCGTGGGCTATATGGAAAAGCTGCTTCTGGAGGAAATGCCCGAGCTGGAGCTGCACGTCAACGAACCCAGCACTGTGGGCATGAAGTGGCTCAGGCGGCACATCCCCGCCGACCGCATTTACATCGGCCTGCCGCCCGCCTGCCTGCCGTCGGACGTGCAGTACGACATGATCTATCTTTCCGCCGTGGACTACGGTATTCCCAGCCGTGAACTCATCCATATGCTGGAGGAATTGCGCGCCCAGCTCGCGCCTGGCGGCGAACTGGTCTGTCTGTCCGCCTCGTTGCTGGAAGAGGATTCCTTTATCGGCAGCTTCGTCAACGCCATCAAGATTGTCATCCGCGGCGTCCTGCATTACCTGGGTATCCGGCGGCAGCAGTTCTGGGGCTGGCGGCGCACCCGCGACGAATACCGCCAGCTTTTCAAGCAGGCGGGCTTCAGCAATGTGGAGGACGGCTGGCTGGAGGACGGCTTCGAGACCTACTGGATCCGGGGACAGTAGCGGGGTCGGAGCTGGAGGGAATATGCCGCGCGGATCATGAAAGAATTTGTCCAAGGCCACGACGCTTCTCTGTCATTCTTCAGATCCGCAACATGATGCCTGTTGCGGCGGATTCACGCACGAACGCAGTGTTTTGCTCCGTCTATCTGTTTTTCAATGGCCAGTTTTGAACGCCCTTGCCCTCTGCTGTCGGGCTTCCGGCGGAATTTCGAAAGCTTTGCCTAGGGAGCGTTCTTCCGCCAACCGCCGTGTATGTTCTTTTCTCGTGAGCGCTCCTTTATATTTTGCCGGATATTGACTGATATCATACTTTCCAACGTACGCATGTTGTAACTGTGTGACGTAAAAATGGCAGGCTAAGTCTTTCATGCAGCCTCCCGCATATTATATCGGCCTTGACATCGGATCCATCACCGTGAAAGCGGTCGTGCTGGACGCCACGGGAAAAATGCTGTTCAGCACGTATTCGCGGCATTATTCCGAAGTCCGGCAGAGCACGGCGTGCCTGTTGCGCGAGATCGCGGACTTCGCATATGGCGCGGCCTGCCGCATGAGCGTCACGGGTTCCGGAGGCATTTCTCTGGCTGGCGAGCTGGGTCTGCCCTTCATTCAGGAAGTGCTGGCCTCCAATCTGGCCATCAGAAAGAGGCTTCCCGACGCTGACGTGGTCATCGAACTGGGCGGCGAAGACGCCAAGCTGACCTTTTTGAACGGCGGTCTTGACCAGCGCATGAATGAAACCTGCGCCGGGGGCACTGGAGCCTTCATCGACCAGATGGCGGCTTTTATCGGTACGGACGCCGCCGGGTTGGACCGGCTGGCTCAAGGCCACGCCACCATTTATCCCATTGCGTCGCGTTGCGGGGTTTTCGCCAAAACCGACATTCTGCCCCTGCTCAACGAAGGCTGCGCGCGTGAGGACATTGCCGCCTCTATCATGCAGGCTGTGGTCAATCAGACCATCAGCGGCCTGGCGCGCGGCAGGGCCATCAAAGGCAAGATCGTTTTTCTCGGCGGCCCGTTGTCCTTTCTGCCCTCCCTGCGCGAGCGCTTCACGGCCACGCTCAGGGAGATGCGCGAAGCGATTTTCCCGGAGGACGGGCATTTCTTCGTGGCGCTGGGCGCGGCCTATCACGCCATGGACATGAGCCCGCAAACCTTTTCGTTCGCGGATTGCCTGACCGTGCTGGAAGAACACGGCGCGGCGCAGACCTACGGCAGGCTGCCGCCCCTGTTCGCCTCCCGCGAGGAGCGCGAGGCCTTCGCCGCCCGTCATTCCGGCAGCCGCGCGGTCCGGCGGGATCTGGCCACGGCCGAGGGCGACGCTTGGCTGGGTTTTGACTGCGGTTCCACCACCATCAAGGCCGCGCTGCTGGATGCCGACGGCAACCTGCTCTATTCCTTTTACGATTCCAACAAGGGAGATCCCCTCACGGCGGCCCTCGGCGTCCTCAGGGATATTTACGCCCAGAAGCGCCCCGGTCTCACCATCAGGGCGGCCGCAGCCACCGGCTACGGCAGCGCCCTGCTGGCGGCGGCGCTGCACCTGGACGTGGATGAAGTGGAAACTGTGGCGCATTTCACGGCGGCCAGGTTTTTCGAGCCGCGCGTCTCGTTCATCCTGGACATCGGCGGGCAGGACATCAAGTGCATGCGCATCCGCAACGGCGTCATCGACAGGATCAACCTCAACGAGGCATGTTCCGCTGGCTGCGGTTCCTTTATCGAAAATTTCGCGGAATCGCTGAACATGCCGCTGGCGGATTTTGTGGACCACGCGCTGCGCGCCGCTTCGCCCGTGGATCTCGGCACCCGCTGCACCGTGTTCATGAATTCCAAGGTCAAGCAGGCCCAGAAGGAAGGGGCGGATGTGGGCGACATCGCCGCCGGTCTTTCCTATGCCGTGGTGCGTAACGCCTGCTTCAAGGTGATGAAGATTTCCAATCTGGCGGAACTGGGCGAATACATTGTCGCCCAGGGCGGCGCGTTCGCCAATGACGCTCTGCTACGGGCTCTGGAGCTGGAGCTGGGCCGTCCGGTCATGCGGCCCGGCATTTCCGGGCTGATGGGTGCCTTCGGCGCGGCGCTGATCGCCCGCAAGCGCGGCCCGCTGAACGAAAAAACCGGTCTGCTCGGCCCGGAAGAAGTCCGGACCTTTTCAGCGCGTACGGCCACCACCCGTTGCCGCCGCTGCACCAACGCCTGCCTGCTGACTATCACTACATTCGCGGACAAACGTCGTTTCATTTCCGGCAACCGCTGCGAACGCGGCGCCGAAGCGGAACCACGGCATTGCATCAATCTCTATGCCTACAAATACAAGCGTCTGTTCGAACCCTATACGCCACTGGAGGAGAGCGCGGCCCGGCGCGGCATTCTGGGCATTCCACGCGCGCTGAACATCTTCGAGAATTATCCGCTCTGGTTCACCCTGTTTACCCGCCTGGGTTTCCGCGTGGTCCTGTCCTCGCCCTCGTCCAAGGAACTGTATTACAGGGGCTACGACACCATCCCTTCGCAGACCGTCTGCTATCCGGCCAAGCTCGCACACGGGCATGTGCTTGACCTGGTGGAGCGGGGCGTCAGGACCATCTTTTTCCCCTGTCTGCCAAACGAGCAGCAAAGTGCCGGGGCCACTGCCGGCACGTTCAACTGCCCGGTGGTCATCGGCTACCCTGAGCTTCTGGCGCGCAATATCAGCGCCATTGAGGAGCGCGGCATAACCTTCATCCATCAGTTCCTGCCCCTGGACAGAAGCATGCTCGCCAAGCGGCTGGGCGACATCCCCTTTTTTTCGAAAATTCCCCGGGCCGAACTGGAAGAAGCCGTGCGCGCCGGTCTTGCGGAGATGGATACGTTCCACCAGAATATGCGCAACGCGGGCGAAGCCGCCTTGGCGGAACTGGCCGCCAAGGGCAAGATGGGCATCGTCCTGTCCGGGCATCCCTACCATACTGACCCGGAGGTGCACCACGGCGTGCCCGATCTGGTGACCTCCTGCGGCTTGGCCGTGCTGACCGAGGATTCTGTGGCGCATCTGATGCCTGATCCCGGCCCGTTGCGGGTGGTGGACCAGTGGGCCTACCATTCGCGCCTGTACCGGGCCGGAGCCTATGCGGCCACAGTGGACAATCTGGCGGTGCTGCAGCTGATTTCCTTCGGCTGCGGCTTGGATGCCATTACTTCGGATCAGCTGGAGGAAATTGTCACCCTGCGGGGACGGCTCTACGCCCAGATCAAGATTGACGAGGGCGCCAACCTCGGCCCTGCACGCATCCGCATCCGCTCCCTGCAGGCGGCCATGCGCGAACGCCGGGAACAGATGACCCACAGCGCCGTCATCCCGGACGGGCCGCCTCCTGCCTTCACCAGGGACATGCGCGAAACGCATACCCTGCTGGTTCCGCAGATGTCCCCGCTGCATTTTCAGTTCACGGAAGAAGTGTTCGCTTCGGAAGGCTACCGGGCCGTGCTCCTGCCCAGCGTAAGTCGTACGGCCGTTGAACTGGGACTACGCCATGTGAACAATGACGCCTGCTTTCCGGCTATCGTGGTCGTGGGGCAGCTGCTGGAAGCGCTCAAGAGCGGCGTGTACGATCCGGAGAAGGTCGCCCTGGTCATCTCCCAGACCGGCGGGGGCTGCCGGGCTACCAATTACATCAGTCTCTTGCGCAAGGCCCTGCTGGACGCGGGTCTGGAGCGGGTGCCCATTGTTTCCTTCTCTACCAGCATTCAGGATGGCGCGCCGGGCATCAGTCTGACGGGCAAGATGCTGCGCCGGATGATCATGGCCGGGCACTACGGCGACGCGCTGCTGCGCATGATCCACCGGGTGCGACCCTATGAAAGGGAAGCGGGAAGCGCGGATGCCTTGGCTGCGCTTTGGGTGGAAAAAGCGAAAAAAAGCATCGTTTCCGGCAGCATTCCGCGTTTTGAGCTGAACATGCTGTCCATGATCCGGGATTTCGACCGCCTACCCCTGCTCAGCGAGAAACGCAAGCCTCGCGTGGGCCTGGTGGGCGAGGTGCTCCTCAAATACCATCCGGACGCCAACAATAATGCCGCCAGGATTGTGGAAGAGGAGGGTGGCGAGGCTGTGGTCACGGGGTTGATGGATTTTCTCCTCTATAATTTCTATGACCACATCTTCAATTACGAACATCTCGCGGGCAAGAAAAAGGATTCCCGCGCGGCTGCGGCCGGCATCGCCTTTCTGGAATTTACGCGCCTGGGCATGCGTTTCTGCTTCGGGCACAGCAAGCGCTTCAACACGCCCATACGCTTTCACGAATTGCGAAAGAAAACGAAAGATCTGATTTCCTTGGGACACCAGACCGGCGAAGGCTGGTTGCTGGCTGCTGAAATGGTCAGGATGCTGGAGGATGGGGTCAACAATATCCTCTGCATGCAGCCCTTCGGCTGCCTTCCCAATCACATTACGGGCAAGGGGCTGCTCAAGGAATTGAAGCGGCGTTACCCGGGAGCCAACATTATCGCCTTGGACTATGATTCTGGTGCCAGCGAAGTGAACCAAATCAACCGGATCAAGCTGATGATGCGTTCCAGTCAGTTGAAGTGAAGCCGTGCTCCGGGCCGTCGGCGGCCTCGCGTAGGACCGTGAGCACCCGGTCCACGTCCAAAGAGTAATTTTGCGCGGCGGGGCGTCTCGTGGTGGCGGTCGCCGGGAAAATATGGCTGTCCAGCCGGGTGCCGCGCTTGCGGATATAGTCCAGCATGAACGGTATGAAGTAGTTGCGACGGCTGAACAGGATGAAATGCTTGCCTAGAATTCATTTCATGATTCCCTGATGACTCTTCCGAGTAAAATCATGGAAAATGCCAAATGAACAA
>APFI01000064.1 GCA_000403945.1 Desulfovibrio sp. Dsv1 | reverse complement strand
AAATTGCCCATTGTTCATCTGTTAATCCCTGGTATTTGCGCATGAAATTCGATTGCACGATTTTCATGACCTTTTCTGGAATTATGAAATGACTTCTACACAAGTTCATACTCACGCTTTCAACCGCAGGGCAATGCGCCTGATTTGAACATCTGCGGCAAAGGATGGAAGCGCTTTTGTGTCTCTGGTTGCGATCCCGTTCCATTGCCCAAGGTGTGAAAAGGCATTTTCTGCCAGATGGCGGACGCGGCGGGTCCTTTTATCGTATCTCATTGATTCCCGCAGTTCTTTCTGGGCGGAATAACAATCTCGCAGCCGGATTCCGTCGCATTGTCAATGAGTCCGCCTGTGTCGCGGCCACGATCCGCCAGTCAAGGCCGGTGCCTGCGCGCCCAATCCGCCGCGGCGCCCGCCGCCAAAATAAGCCGGACCGGCATGTCATGCGCATCCGTGACCAAGTGTATTTTACTGTCGGGCACCCTTTTGCGCGCCCCATTCCTTGGTTCCCGCCTCTGGATCCCGCTGCGCGCGGGCGGACCTTGCGGTGACCGGCATCAATCGTCAGCCGCTCAAAATCCGGTTCATCGATCAATATTTCAAGCGACTTTTTCCATATCCGTTCATCTCGCCGGCGGATGAAGCGCCAGCGTGCTGTTCCCCATTTTTCATGTTGATAACTAGGCTGGTATCTTTTGTCGTCCCGCTGTCCGGCTTGCCCAGGCGGATGAGGCTCTGGAAGTGCCCAAGCGGCATCGGATATATCGTGTCGGCGTTGTGCGTTTTTCATAAGAACATCTTCGCTATATGGCGTCCTCTTGTAGCATGAAACGCGTGTAACCACCGTTAATGGAAAAAATTCCCGCATTGCACTGGACAGTGGCCGCCGTAGTCCACCGGCTGCGGCGCAGGGCCGGGCTTTCCGAAGACTATATCCCGGCATGGAACGGCATCCAGTGCGGCTCGTTGACCGCCATAGTGCGCATAGCGCGTCGGCCCTGCGCATGGAGGGGCGGAACTGGCGCACATGATTGAGACCGAGGTGGGTACCGGTCCCCATCCGCCGGGGCGCGGGGCGGGCAAGTCCCCCAAGTGTGAAAGGAAGTAGCCGACGGGGAAAGGTTGTCCGGCGGGTCACGTTAAAACCACAGTTCCCTGTAAGGAAAAGATAGCGTATGCTGCGACCAACGTCGTGATCCGCATTTTCCTTCCCACTAACCGCAAGGAGACGCGCCATGTCTTTTCATCCCGGTATCGCTTCCAGTTTCAACGAAACCAAAACCCGCAGCCACAGCCTGTCGCCGCAGAGCGGCATGTGCGCCTTCTGCACGGCGGACTGCCCCGGTACCTGTGAGATCGGGCTGTCCGCCGTGTTGGGCGCACAGAGCGTCTATCCCACCACCACGGGCAACAACCAGATCGCCTCGGAAAAGGATTATCCGCTGGACTACTCCCACTTCAACATCAACGGCCGCGTCTTCGGGGCGCGGGGCGTCCCGGCCGAGGCGGATCAGGCGGCCATTTTCAACGTCAGACTTGAGCGCACGCTGGGGCGACGGCATCCGGTCAAAATCGCCCTGCCCGTGCTTCTGCCCGCCCTGTTGAAAATGAACTGGCAGGATTATTTCGCCGGTGCCGCCATGGCCGGAGTGTGCTGCGTCATCGGCGAGGGTTCGCCCTCCAAGGATCCCGCGCTGAAGATGCGGAACGGGAAAATTGCGGAATTTCCCTATCTGAACGAAATCATGGACGCCTTCCGCCGCTATTACCGGGGTTACGGGCAGATCGTCCCGCAGGTCAATTACGAGGAGGACACCCAGGGCATGCCCGAATACGCCGTCAGCCAGTGCGGGGCCGAGGCCATTGAATTCAAGTTCGGCCAGTCCGCCAAGGGGACCCAGCCTGTGACCCGGATCAAGGACTATGCGGCCGCGTTGCAAAAGAAAGAGGCCGGAGCTCTGGTGCACCCGGACCCGGCGGCCCCGGCCGTCCGGGCTGCGGCGGAGCGGGGCGAAGCGCCCAATTTTTACGTCTACGGCCGCCTGCCCATGTGGGATGAGGATTATCTGATCCCGCGCATCGCCCGGCTTCGGGACATGGGGCTGAAGAACGTCTATTTCAAGATGACCGGCTTTGACCCTGTGGATATCGAGCGGGTGATGCACATTGCCGCAGCCGCCGAAGTGGATGTGGTCACCTTTGACGGTGCGGGCGGCGGATCGGGCTACAGCCCCTGCAAGATGATGAACGAGTGGGGTCTGCCCACCGTGCTCCTGCAAAGCGTGGTCTGCAGCATCGCCCGCCGACTGGGCCGGGAAGGTCTGGGACTGCCCTCTCTGGTCATTGCCGGAGGCTTCGCCACCGAGGATCAGGTCTTCAAGGCCCTAGCTCTGGGCGCGCCGCATTTTCATGCCGTGGGCCTCTGCCGCGCGGCCATGGCCGCCGCCAACAGCGCCAAAAAGGTGGGCGAGCAGATCGAAGAGGGCAATATACCCGCGCATCTCAGGAAGTTCGGCGACAGCAGAGAAACGCTTTTCGCCGACCTGCCGGATCTCAGGCATCTGTACGGCAAGGAGGCGGACAGATTTTCCACCGGGGCTGTCGGCGTGTTCTCTTACCTTAATCGCATCGCCATGGGTCTGCGCCATTTCGCGGCTCTGAACCGCAAGTTTGACGTGAATCTGCTGGGGCCGGACGACCTGATCCCGTTGACCCGCGAGGCCAGTAAGCTGGTGCGGGCGAGGTAGGGGAGCGGGTTTCCTTTTTGCCGCAGATGTGTAGCGGGGCCGTCGGAAAGCGCCCCCAAGACAGACGCATCTCATTTCAGCTGCAACCTCTTATGTGTCGAGAGTATCCGCAAAAACCAGTCTTTTCGGCGCTGGCGGTGTCATTTGGCGTTTTTTGCTGTTCACGTACCTGTGTACGTTCCGCGCAAAAGCGCCATTTTTTTGTCAGCAAGATGGTTTTGCCCCTTTTTGTCCGTTACTGGTTTATCTAGGTTCAGGACTCATTAATTGTCAAAAGGTTTGTAAAAGAGTACTCATAGTGCTCCAGGAGGTGAGCCATGAGT
>APFI01000063.1 GCA_000403945.1 Desulfovibrio sp. Dsv1 | reverse complement strand
CATTTTCCATGATTTTACTCGGAAGAGTCATCAGGGAATCATGAAATGACTTCTAGAAATTTTCTAAAACTTGATGCTTTTTGATTATGAGATGGCTTCTAGTTCACATCAAAAGACCAAAAAAAGACAGGCCGATCCGGATATGACCGCTCAAACCGTTTTTTAATGCTTGACCCCGACTTCGGAGGTTGGAATACCCTGGAACAGCACATCTTTCTGTATGCAATGCAACTATTGGCTTTCTCAGGTTTTTCAGCTAATTTAAAAAGCTGTAGTCACCCTTTCCAGAGCAGAAAAAATGGGCATCAGGGTAATCAGACCCAAAATCACCAGACTGAAAAACGGGAATAAACCCCGCGTCCTTGATCTGTTCTCCGGATGTGGAGGGGGGCTGTCTCTTGGCTTTCATGCCGCCGGTTGTGATATTACAGCACTCCGACAACAAGACCCGAATTTTAGGAAAAGAAATTCGCGGGTAATGTAGCAAGAGATAAAAAAACAGTTGAAGCGTTACTGGCGGATGGCTGGAGAGTGATTATTGTCTGGCAGTGCGCTCTGAAAAGCCATGCCCGAAAAGAGCTGCCAGCCCTTTGCGAACAGATTGTTCAAACTCTTCAAGCCGAAAAGCATTGTGCAGTATGCACGCAGTATCCTCCTTCCTTCAGGCCGAATAGGCCAAGATAGCTTAAGCACGAAAGACGAAGCGGGTTAAACTTGCGACAACAGTCTGAATTGATAAAACCTCTTGTTGCCGGAGACACCGTGTGCACCGCTGGCGGGCTTGCCGGCGTTCATCGAAATACCGCCGCGACATGTTTCATGCAGCTGCGGCGATTGATGGAGGCGACCACAACCAACCGCTGACACGGTTGATTTATTGGGTTAGGTTAAGCGGGCTGGACGCTAACCCCGGCCAGGACAGCTCCAAAAACAAATCTTCCTGAACCGGAGAGCGCGGGGGAGACTGGTTCCCCCTATCGGGGAAACCGGAAGATCCCCGACGGAATCCTTCCCCGTCCTTGGGGGGAAGAAAATGAACACCCGTGAAACCCGGCGATGTCCGGCGGAAATGACCGTCATGCGCATTGTTCTTTTTGAGCCTGAAATTCCGCCCAATACCGGCAACGTGGCCCGTCTCTGTGCGGCCACGAACACGGAGCTGCATCTCGTCGAACCCTTGGGCTTCAAGCTGGAAAACCGCTATCTCAAGCGCGCGGGCCTTGATTACTGGCCCAATGTGCGCCTGTTCACCTGGCCAGGCTGGTCCGCTTTCGCCGGGCGGCCCGGCAGGCCCGCCGCCGAGCGCTGGATAATGACTTCGGCCAAGAGCCGCCACAGCGACGCGCCTTTGCAGCATTTTACCTTCCAGCCGGAAGACTGCCTGGTTTTCGGGCCAGAGACGCGCGGCTTGCCGCCGGAAATGCTGGACGCCTCGCCGCATCACGTGCGCATTCCCATGCGCGAGGGCGGGGTGCGCAGCCTGAACCTGTCCACCTCGGCAGGCATTGTGCTGTATATGGCCTTGGCCTCCTGCGGCACGCTGGAACAATGGACCTGAGCCTTTTAGCGCCCCTGTTCCCGTACTCGGTATGGGATTGCTGGTGGCTGGTTCCCTTGGCCCTACTGCTGGATCTCTGGCTGGGTGATCCCGAGCTGCCCTGGCCGCATCCGGTCTGTTTTGTGGGCCGCCTGCTGGCCCGCTTAGAAGGCCCGGCCCGTCGCCGGATGACGTCGGGCGACCCGTCCGGCGAGGAACGGCGCGGCCGTCTGGCGGGTCTGGCCTGCCTGCTTCTGCTGGCCGGCGTGACGGGTCTGGCGGCTTGGCTGCTGATTTCCCTGCCCCTGCTTGGGGTTTTGCTGGCCGTGTACCTGGCTTGGGCCGGGCTGGCCATGGGCAGCCTGCTGGAAACGGGCGGGGAGGTGCTGCGCGAGGTGGAGACACAGCCCGGCGCCCAGGCGCGCAAGGCTCTGTCCCGGCTGGTCAGCCGGGACACCAACCGTATGGACCGTCCGCTGCTGCGCAAAACCTTGGCCGACACACTGTCGGAAAATTTCACCGACGCGCTACTGGCCCCGTTGTTCTGGCTGCTGCTGGCCGGACCTGTGGGGCTGTGGATGTACAAGGCCGTGAGCACAACGGATTCTATGTGGGGCTACCTGACAGAGCGTTGGCGCTGGCTGGGCTGGGCCGGGGCGCGGGCGGACGATTGCTTGGCCTTTCTTCCGGCGCGCATGTCCGTGGCGGCCTTGCGGCTGACGGACGCTTTGATCCGGCGGCTGCGGCCCACCGCGCGGGTCTGGGACGGTCAGTGGCCGGGCTTCCGCACTGTGGCCCGCCAGGCGGCGGGCATGCCCAGCCCCAATTCCGGCTGGTCCATGACCGCCTGCGCATGGCTCTGCCGGTCGCGCATGGCCGGGCCTTCGATCTATTTCGGCGTGCTGGTGGACAAGCCCTGGCTGGGGCCGCCTGATGAGCGGGCCGCGCCTTGGGACCGTGCCCGGCTGCTGGCCTTGTGCGCGCTTATGCGCTATAGTACCGTATGCGGCGGGCTGGTTCTCTGGCTGGCCTGCCTTGCGTTCCGCATGCTGCGTTGAGGGGTGTTTCATGATTCT
Organism: Desulfovibrio sp. Dsv1; assembly: GCA_000403945.1. Taxonomy (GTDB): domain Bacteria; phylum Desulfobacterota; class Desulfovibrionia; order Desulfovibrionales; family Desulfovibrionaceae; genus Desulfovibrio. The sequence goes on along the minus strand of APFI01000063.1, from coordinate 534 downwards.
GGCGCGTTGTACGTCACCTGCCTGGGGTTGGGTTTTTCTGGTGGACGTCACGGGCGTGGGCGGCATTCTGATTCCCTCGGTCCTGATTCTTTTGAGCGGGCTTGGAATCCATACGACCATGGGCACGGTTTTGACCCCCTTTCTGCCGTTGGGGCTGGTGGCCCTAGTACTATATAACATTTAAACTTTTGTATTTTGAAAAATGAAGTATAACCATGACAACCAAGTGCGGTTGTCATGGTTCCCAGATTCGGGGTTACATTGTCGGATTCCGAACGCCTTGGGCTTGAAGCATTAACGCGTAATGGCAAAACTGGGTCGAAAAAATTTATTAATGCACGAATATTATTGCTTTGTGACTCTGGCCAGCATGGACCGGCATGGACAGTTGCTGGAGTTGCCGAAGCACAGGGAGTAACTTCACGAACCATAGAACATATAAAAACGCTTTGTTGAAGAAGGGATTAAGGCTGCTCTGGAACGCAGGAAAGGGGAGATGCCGCCACGAACCGTTGTTTTTGATGGTGAATTTGA
>APFI01000062.1 GCA_000403945.1 Desulfovibrio sp. Dsv1 | reverse complement strand
ACTGTGGGACTAAACACCTAGGGTATGTTTGCAAACTATCTGATCCAAATCATTGAGGCTGCTAGGTAAACGAACGATTGGGTTAGGCGGGCTGGACGCTAACCCTGGCCAGGACAGCCCCATAACAAATGCTTTGCTCCGCCCTCAGGACATGGAGGCCAGCGGCTCGCTGTAATAGGCCTTGCGGTACAGCTCCCTCAGCTCCGCAATCAGCGGGTAGCGCGGATTGGAAACCGTGCACTGGTCGTCAAAGGCCTGTTCGGCCATTTCATCCAGCTTTTGCAAAAAATCGGCTTCAGCGATACCGGCTTCACGCAGTGAGGCCGGGATGCCCAGATCGCGCTTGAGAGCCTCGATAGCCCGCACCAGACGGGCCGTCTTTTCCGCGCGGGCCTCGGGCCCGTCGCCTTCCACGTCGTCGGCCAGATGCAGCATGTCCGCCATGCGGGCATAACGGCCCTTGACCCAGGGATATTTGTACTGGGGCAGCATGCCCTGTTTGGTGGGCTTGTCCGTGGCGTTGTATTCAATGACATAGGACAGCATGATGGCATTGGCCAGCCCGTGCGGCACATGGAAGTAAGACCCCAGAGCATGCGCCAAGGAATGGCAGACGCCCAGAAAGGCGTTGGCGAAGGCCATACCCGCCATGGTGGCCGCGTAATGCATCTTCTCGCGCGGGATCAGCCGGTCCTCGCCCCCGGCATAGGAGCGGCGCAGATACTTGAAGACCAAGCGCACGGCCTCCATGGCCTGGCCATCGGTGAAATTGGTGGCCAGAGTGGAGGTATAGGCCTCAATGGCGTGGGTCAGCACGTCCAGGCCCGCATTGGCGATGAGCGAAGACGGCAGATCCATGACGAATTCCGGGTCCACAATAGCCATGTCCGGGGTCAGGGCATAGTCGGCCACCGGGTACTTGACGCCGGTGCGGCTGTCGGTGATCACGGCGAAGGGCGTCACCTCCGAGCCTGTGCCTGAAGTGGTAGGAATGGTCACCATCACGGCCTTTTTGCCCAAATCCGGGAAAGAAACCACCCGTTTGCGGATGTCCATGAAGCGCAGGGCGATGTCCTCGAATCTGATGTCCGGCACCTCATAGAGCAGCCAGATTATTTTAGCCGCGTCCATGGGCGAGCCGCCGCCCAAAGCGATGAACATGTCCGGCTGAAAAGCGTTGACCATGTTCAGGGCCTTTCGGGCCGTGGCGATGTCCGGGTCGGGCTGCACGCCGGAAAAGACCCGTACTTCCATGCCCATGTTTTCCAGCATCTCGCTGAGCTTGCGCACGTGCCCCAGTTCTTCCATGGTCGTATCGGTAATGACACAGGCCCGGCGGCGGTCCCTGTACTCCTCCAGGGCCGGGCTCAGGGCGCCGAGCTTGAAATAGACCTTGGGCGGCATGCGGAACCAGAGCATATTTTCACGGCGGCAGGCCACGGTTTTGACGTTCATAAGATGCTTTACCCCGATGTTTTCGCTGACCGAATTGCCTCCCCAGCTGCCGCAGCCCAAGGTCAGGGACGGCGCCACACGGAAGTTGTAAACGTCGCCGATGGCCCCCTGAGAGGCGGGCATATTGATCAGCACCCGCCCGGTGGTCATGGCATCCTCAAATGCCTGAATGTGCGCCGCGTTGCTTTCGCGGGTATAGAGCACCGAGGTGTGTCCGGCCCCGCCCAACAGCACTAGGCTCTGGGCCGTGCCCACCGCTGTGCGGAAATCCGCTACGCGGTAAAAACCCAGTACGGGCGAGAGCTTTTCATGCGCAAAAGGATCGCCGGGCCTGACCGCCGGGCGCTCGGCAATGAGCACCTTGGTCGTCTCCGGCACGCTGATCCCGGCCATGACCGCGATGCTCACAGCGGACTGGCCCACAATGGCGCTGTTCAACGCGCCATCCACAAAGAGCGTTTTGGCCAACGCCTCGCTCTGCGCGTCGTCGGCGAACCAGGCCCCGCGTTTGATAAACTCCTCCCGCACGGCGTCGGCAATGCCGGCCTCGGCCACCACGGTCTGCTCCGAAGCACAGATCATACCGTTGTCAAAGGTTTTGCTGAGCAGAATGGAGTTGACCGCCATCTTGACATCCGCAGTGGCGTCGATGACCACCGGCGTATTGCCCGCGCCCACGCCGATGGCTGGCGTACCGGAACTGTAAGCCGCGCGCACCATGCCCGGTCCGCCGGTGGCCAAGATCAGATTAATGCCGCGATGGCTCATAAGCTGCTGAGTCAGTTCCGCCGAAGGCTCTTCCAAGCAGTCGATGATGTTTTCCGGGGCTCCGGCTTCCACGGCGGCCCGCAGGATGACCATGGCCGCTGCCCTGGTACTGTTCTTGGCGCGCGGATGCGGGGAAAAAATAATCCCGTTGCGGGTTTTAAGGCAGATCAATGCCTTGAAAATGGCCGTGGAAGTAGGATTGGTGGTGGGCACGATGCCCGCCACCAATCCCAGAGGTGCGGCTATTTCACGGTAGCCTGAAACCGGATCGTCCTCAATGATCCCACAGGTCTTACTGTCTTTGTATTTATTATAGACATATTCCGAGGCAAAGTGATTCTTGATCACCTTGTCCTCCAGAATGCCCATGCCGGTTTCCTCCGCAGCCATTTTGGCCAGAGCGATGCGTTTGGCCGTGGCTGCGGCCGCCGCATGGTGGAAAATGGCATCCACCTGTTTTTGATCGTAGCGGGCGAAGACTGCCTGCGCCACGCGGACGCGCTCAATTATTTCGTCCAGTCGCCGGGTAGCTGTGGTCATATATGCCTCAATTCTTGCGGCGCAGACGGTAGGCCATATCGCTCGCGCTCCGTAGCTCCCTCCTGCGCTTTTCCTGGCAGACGTCCAAACACGTGACCTGTCCGGCATAGAGCGCCTCAAAGGGATTACCGCGCCAGACAGGCCCGCTGTCCATAGGTACCTTGCAACATGGCTCACTCCTTCCCCGTTGCACGTTTCAGCAGGTCTTTGCGTATTTCCACCTCATGCTTCCTTCCGCACAAAGGCGGCCGCATTGTCCAGGTAAAGCCTCGTTAGCCGGTTGCGGGCAAAACGCGTATTGCGAATAGGAAAAGCAAAGATACACCCGTTAGGAACGAATTTGCTTATGGGCAACGCGAGCAGGACCATACGCTCACACCACCCGCACAAAAAGGCTGGTTTTATAACTAACCGGCATGTTCAGAAAATTTGAAACAGAGACGCCTTTTTCTATCCGCATGACCTGAACCGGACCTTGCCCTCCTCGCCACGGTGGGGCATGATGCTTATAGGATTGAGAATAGCCCCGGCGATAACCCCTGAACCACAAGAATTGAGGCATATATGACCACAGCTACCCGGCGACTGGACGAAATAATTGAGCGCGTC
>APFI01000061.1 GCA_000403945.1 Desulfovibrio sp. Dsv1 | reverse complement strand
AGGCCTTCCCCCCACGGAGGAAGCCTCACTTGCAGGGAGAGGTTCCAAAATTGCCCATTGTTCATCTGTTAATCCCTGGTATTTGCTCATGAAAATGGAGGAGGCCCGGAGGTGTCCCGTGCGTCCCCTGTCCGTTCTTTCCCCGTTCTCACGGTGTTCCCGCGTCATCAGGCAGGGGCTTCAGTGGAAGGCCGCTCCTGATAAATACGGTCCGCGCAAGACGCTGCACAATCGGTTCATCCGGTGGAACATGCGTGGTGTTTTCAGCAGGATTTTCGTTGAGTCGGCAAGCCAGGCACCTTTTGATGGTTCCCTGATGATTGACGCCACCCGCCTCAAGGCTCACCGCACAGCGGCAAGCCTGCCTGAAAGGTGGATTTCCCGCGCCTTGCAGGACGAACCAAAGACGGGTTGAATTCCAGACGTCATGCCGTTTGTGATGGTCATGGGCGTGCTGTTCCGCTTATGCCGACAGCGGGACAAGCCGGCGACTACAAGGGTGCGGCCGTTCTCCAGCATGTTCTTTCCGATGACAGCATCTTTTTGTCGGACGGAGGGCATGATGCCGCATGGTTGCGGAATCTCCGAGAGCCAGGAGGATGACAGTCCGCATCCCCCCCGAAGAACCAGAAATGGAGCATTTTCCTTTGATAAGACGCTGTATAAGCGGCGGCATCCTATTGAAAATACATTTGGACTGGCGGCGTATCGCGACTCGGCATGACCGCTGTGCCCATACCTTTTTCTCAGCCATCTGTCTTGCTGTTACCGTTATCTTTTATCTTGATTAATGAGTCTTGACCCTGGCTGAGAGCCACACAAAAGGCTGAAAGCGAGTCATGGCAGGCAAAAACAGATATGCGTATCGTTCGGGAATTTCAGAGGTCAAAATCCGGCAAATTGTCCGGCCTTGCGCTTCTGATTTGGACACATCGCGAATCGCCGCGGCAACAGGGCTGAACCGAAATGTGCCATTAGCCGTTATGTTGCCGCCTTCAGGGAAAGAATTGCCCGTTATTGTGAGGCGGAATCGCCGGTCAGCG
>APFI01000060.1 GCA_000403945.1 Desulfovibrio sp. Dsv1 | reverse complement strand
GTTTGCCTTCAAGCATGCTGGTGGCTCCAGTTTGGCTTTGCACTAACTGAGGGGGCTTTACACAGAATAGCCGTCCATTTTAGGCATTCGCAGATCCATCAGAATCAGGTTGTAGAAATTCTCGGGCAACCCGGCGAACATGGCCACAGCTTCCGTGAGATGCGGTTGATTTCCACGTCATCCGCCAGCAGAATGCGTTTGCCCGCAAGTTCGACCGGATTCCTGCCGGGCCAGTCTTCTCCGGCCTAGTTTTCCGTTTCCTTGAGCCAGGAGAGCGAAGAAAAAGTCGCTGCCCTTGCCCTTGGGTTGCACGTCACGCTGATTTTTCCGCCCATATGTTCGATGATGCTCTTGCAGATAGAAAGTCCGAGGCCCGTGCCGCCATAAGAGCGGGCAATGTGGCTGCCGCCCTGTTCAAAGGGCTGGAACAGGGTTTTGAGCATTTAGTCGTATATGCCCACGCCGTTATCCCGTACGATGTAAGGAAATCAGCCTTTCTTCCTTCCGTTTGTCCTCCTGCCGTACCCGGAAAATGAATCTCCCCGAGTCCCGGCGTGAACTTGATCGCAGCGGGGGCGGATGATGATGTTTTCCACATTGTCCATACCAGCTTGTGGAGCACGAAACTGTTCTCACCCAGTCCAATCTTGCCCGCCTCGATTTCGGAAATGTCCAGAATGTCGTTGAGCAAGCCCAGCAGGCGCCGTGAGGAAATTTCTATCTGGTTCGCGCAGGTCAGAAGTTCGTCGGGAGGGCCGCCCGCGTGCAGTTTTTTCGTGGCGATTCAGTGTGGCCATCGGTGAAGCTCACTTTTTCTTCGGTGCACAGGGGGCGCGGCTTTCAATGCCCGCCATGCGAAAGTTTGCCTGAGCCCTGGCGGCGACCTCCGGCGGGAAGATGGCGAAGGCTGGCAGGCCGCAGGTTTTCTCGGGCGGCTTGTCCGTCAGCGATGCGAAGCGCGGATTGACCACCTGATATTACCGGGGATCGCGTATTCTCAAAAGTTGTGATACAAAATCAGACAATTATTCAAGAATGTTGCAGTGTATAAAGGATTCTTGACCTCAGTAATAATTGCCTTCGCTGTCCTAGTACCAGAGAATGTCCGGCAAATTGGCAAATATGGCTTCCAGCAGGACGCGTTGCCGCTCGATGCGTTTCTGTTCCTCAATGACGGCCGTGAGTGACGTCGGTGGTGTGGACGAGATAGCCCGTAACGACGCCTTGCCGTCTCAGTCAGCACTTCGGCACATCGCCCACCGTCTAAGATGGCGAATAAAGTTTCATTCCATACAAAGCAGCGACCTTCTCCGTGGAAGTAATAAAGTGCCGTTCCCCTTTTCCCGTGCGGGTCCATTGCGAGTTCACGTTGAACTATTCCAGCAACGCCAGCAGAATCTTCACTCTGACTTCGCCACGTCGACGACTGTCAGAGACGTTGGGCCAAATCTCCTTGCTTGTCACAGCCCGTAACTTTCAGAATCCGGGCGTGGATTTCAGGAAAGGCATCCATTGCTGTTCACTTTGCAAAAGCTCTTTTCCGTCAAGGCGCGAGCGTTTGCACAGGCGTTCCGCTGCGGCAAAGTTTTCCTTCGTGCGTCCTTTGCGTCTTATAATGCTCCAGCCATGCGTCCAAGTCTGGTCGTTGCCGAACTTGTGAGCCTTGCGAATGGCGACAACGGTTTGTTTGACTGGCCGCCGGAAGAACACTTGCTGGCTTCATCCGTACAACGGATGAGGCCAGAGTTCACCTGCTTTTCCGGTCGAGTACCAAATCTCTGCTGTCCGCATCCGTAAGCAACTTCGCTTCTTTTTCTTGCCCTGCCGGAGTCGCCCGCCACTGACTGAGCAGCACCCCAGCGATGACCAGGGCCGAAGCCAGATATTGCGAAGGAAGAAAGACCTCGTGCAGCAGACTCACCCCAAACAGCAGCGTGAACACCGGAATCAGGTTGGTGTAGGCGGCGGCCTGCCCGGCGCAGAGCCGGTTGACCCCGAAATTGTACAATCCGTAGCCGCCGAAGGTCACGCAGCCGCCGAGGTAGAGCACGCTGGCCCAGGGAGCCCAGTCGGGCAATTCCAGACCCAGGGATATGGGGCGGATCGTCTCCGGCAGAAAGAGCAGTAGCAGGCAGAAAAAAAGCATGCCCAGGCCGGATTGCGCGGCCGTGATCTGCATGGGATTGTAGAGCGGGGAGAGCCGCCGGGCGATGACCGTGTAAAAGGCGGCGCAGAGCATGGCCAGGGCTTCCAGCGTATTGCCCAGCAGGGGGTTAACCGCGTTGTCCGCCGGAGTGGCAGCCAGCGAAAGCCAGACCACACCGCCCACGGCCAGGGCGAAACCCAGCCAGACCCGGCCGCTGATCCTTTCGTCCAGCACGACCCAAGCCACGCCAGCCACGATCAGGGGCAACAGAGACACCACCATGCCCGCCTGTGATGCGGTGGTCAGGCGCAGGGCGTGAGTTTCAAACAGAAAATAGCAGCAGGGTTCGCAGAATCCCATCAGCAACAGAGCGCCCAGATGACCTTGGCGGCGCAGATCGCGGAACAGGCGCGGCCAGAGGGGCAGAAAAACCAGACTGGCCACCAGCATGCGCCCGGACATGGCCTGAATGGGAGTGAGCCCCGAAAGCGTGATGCGCAGGGCCACGTAGGAGGTGCTCCAGACGCACATGGCCGTGAGCAGAGCCAAGTGGGGAATGCAGCGGGAAAAGGGGCGGGAAACGGAAGCGGGCATGGCGTTACCGTGCCCGGCGCGGGCCGGGGCGCCATCGCCGCCTCCGGCGATGGGTTGGAAGATGCTTTTTCCGACAACCTATGATACTAGGTCAGAGACATCAAGAAGACCGTCGAGAGAGAACGCGCCATTGCGGTGGGTGGGAGAAAAATGCATGACGATCCGGACCATTCTCAAAAGGTCCAATCTGGTGCAGCTGGGCTTGGTGCTCCTGCTGGGCATCTGCTTTTTCGGGCTTGGACGCGAGCTGCGGGAAGCCGACGGCATGCTGCGTAACTTCTACCCCATAGACGCCCTGTTCAGCGAGTTGCAGGTCAATGCCGACGACAAATACCGTCTGGCTCTGGATTATGTCAGCGCGCCCAGCGCCAGGGGGCTGAAGGACTGGCAGAATCTCATCCAGGCTGAGCGCGGCGACGTCGCGCGGCCGTCCACGTCGTTTCTGGCGGGGGATGAGCGCTCTCTGCAGCAGATCGCGGACAGCCTCGACCTGCACAAGGAAGAAAAGGAACTGCTTCAGTTCTGCCTGGAACAAAACGAATTGCTGAGCCGCCTGACAGAAGCGGCCGTCATGCGGGCGCGCGGCCTGTACCCCGACGAGCGGGGCGGGTTTACCGTTGAGGGAGATCCCCAGCCCAGGCAGGCCCTGCAATGGCTCTCCGACTCCAAGCTGGCGCTCATTCCCGGCAAAATCCTCAATGCCGGGCGGCAGCTGCGTGCCCATCGCCACCAGGATTTTCTGGCGCATATGTCCGCGCAGGGGCACGATGTATGGTGGACGCTCGGCCTTGCCGCAGGTGGACTGATCCTGCAGGCGCTCAATGTGGCGGCCATCATGTTCACGCTGCACAAACGGGTGGCCAGGCCGCTGGCCCTGGCGGGCATGTTCGGCTCCCTGCAAAAGATAAAGAGCGTCCTGCTGTCGCGCATTCAGGAACTCAAAGCGGCCGAGTCCGCGGCGCACGGCAGCCGGCAACAGGCCATCCGGACCAGAAACCAGGCGCTGCCCTCCCTTCCGATCTCCCGGAACGCCTCCACCTTGCAGGAAGATTTTTTGCGCCGGATCAGCCATGAGATCCGCACGCCCATGAACGCCATCATCGGCATGAGCTACCTGTGCCTGCGGACTAGGCTGAGCCCCAGCCAGAACAAGTATCTCTCCCAGATCAACAAGGCCGGCGGCACGCTGCTGGACATGTTCAACCGTATTCTGGACTTCGCCAGCGCGGACGGGGGCAGCCTGCGCCCCGAGCGCACGCTCTTTCCTCTGGGGTATTTTCTGGAGCTGCTGCGCCGGAGCGTGGCCGCCGAAGCCTCGGAGAAAAAGCTTTCCCTGACCCTGAACGCGGATCCGGGCCTGCCCGCGTACCTGCTCGGTGACGAGCGACATCTGGAGGAAGTGCTGCGCATCCTGCTGGACAACGCCGTGCAGTATACTTCCGAGGGCGGCGTGGAACTGTCCGTGGCTCCCGTAGCGGAAACCCAGGGCAAGACACGTCTGCGTTTCTGCGTGGCCGACAGCGGCCCCGGCATCAGCAGCGAGAATCAGGCCAAACTGTTCGAGCCCTTTGTGCCCGGTGACATGTCCATGACTCGTTCTGGCAGCGGCTTGGGCCTGGGGCTGGCTCTGGCCCGCCATCTGGTCGACCTGATGGGCGGCGTGATAGATGTGGACAGCGCGCCGGGCCGGGGCAGCCGCCTGAGTTTTGAGCTGGACTTCGACCTGCCGCCGGAAGAGGAAACCCGCGCGCCGGCGATTGCGGCTCGGGACAAGGGGAACGCGAACGCGGACGACGGGCATGGCGGAAGGCGCGCCTTGGTGCTGGTGGTGGATGACAACGAGATCAACCGCCAGATCGCCAGGGAACTGCTGGAGCAGGCCGGTCTGTCCGTGGCCCTGGCCGAAGACGGAAGGCGGGCGGTGGAATACGTGAAGCGGCAGCCTGTGGATGTGGTGCTTATGGATGTGCAGATGCCGGTCATGGACGGCATGGAGGCCACCCGCCGGATTCGGGAGATGGGGCACACGCCGTCCGAGCTGCCCATCTTGGCCATGACGGCCTACACGGACAGCAGTTCGCGCATGGACGTCAGAGACGTGGGCATGAGCGGCTATCTGACCAAGCCTGTGGATCCGGCGGCGCTGTATGCGGCGCTGGAGGAATGGCTGCCCGGCGGGCTGGCGCATAATCCCATGCGTGAAGCGGAGCAGTCGGAAAAAAACGCGGACGGCGCGACGCCGCCCCCGCCGCTCCATCCGGTCATCAATGCCAAGGCCGGTCTGGCCACGGTGGGCGGCAATGGGAAACTGTACAATGAGTTGCTGGTCCGTTTTGTGGAGCACTACGGCCAGAGCGCCGCGCAGTTGCGGGATCTGCTGGAGCACGGGGACTATCGCGGCGCGGCGCGTCTGACGCACACGGTCAAGGGCGTGGCCGCCAATTTGGGCGCGGAGCAGATTACGGAACTGATCCGTCAGATGGAAGGCCGCCTGCCCGATGTGCCGCCCGGCGAAGATTTGCTGCAAGGTTTTGAGACGGCCATGACCGAGGCTCTGGAGCAGATCTGTCTTTTGCAGAAGCACAACAGCTCGTCCGCCACGGACGGCGACATGCGCCTAGCCGGCGAGCACCGGCATGCGCTGCTGGGCCTGCTCGCGGAGCTGCCGCAACGCATGGAAACGGACTGGGGAGGCGTGGAGAGCGCGCTGGAGGCCTTCATGCCCCTGGTGGAAGGCACGCCCTATGCCGAGGAACTGAGCAGGGTGCTGGCGGCGGTTAATGATTTCAATCCGGCGGACATGGCCGGGCATGCCGAGCTGCTGTGCCGCCATCTGAGCGAGGATGCGGATGAAGACCGTCTTCTGCATTGACGACAATCCGCGCTATCTGCTGCTGCTCAAGGTGGCCGTGCGTTCGCTGCGGGCTCTGCACGGGGCCGATGCCCCCTGTCTCTGCGTGTATGCCGGGGACAAGGCCGAGGTGCTGGAGGGACTGGCGCGTGAAAATGTGCCGCTGGCCCGCTACCGGCCCCGTCTCAGCCGCGAGTTGCTGCCGCCCGAAACCCATTCCAACATCGGTTGCTTTCTGAAGCTGGAGCTGGCTCTGGTGCCGGAACTGGCCGGGGACGATGCCGCGCTCTACTGTGATTCGGACGTGCTTTTTTACCGCCCTCTGGATGAGCTTTTCAGCCGACCATTGCCCCCGTATATGGGCATGGCGCGTGAACACACGGCCCCTTTCTACCACGATCACGAGACGCTTTCCTACAGATTTCGTGAGCGGCGCTACACCGTGCCCATGCCTTTTCCCATCTGGACATTTTCCAGCGGCGTGGTGCTGTTCAATCTGGCGCGGCTGCGGCGGCGCGGCCTGATCGACCATTTTCTGGCTTTTTCCTTCCAGAATGTGGGGAGTATCGGCAATCTGGATCAGTCTTTGCTGAATTATTTTTTCGGCAAGCGCATCACCCGTCTGGAGGGCCGCTGGAACCGGCCCCCGTATCAGGCCGATTGTCTGAACGCGGCGCATATCGTGCATTTTCACGGTCCCAAACCTTGGGACGTCAAGAGCGCCTGGGCTAGGGAACTGCGCATCAACCATTTCGAGACCATGCGCCGGGTCTGGCTGGACTATCTGGATCCGGACGAACGCGTCCTGGCGGAAAGCTGGGGCTGAACGCGCTCTCAAGTCTTTTGCATTGCGGCCGATAGAGAAAAAATACACGCGGCGTGCCCGGGCCGCACTTGAGGAGGTTTTGCCATGAGTCAGGCTATGGACAATGTGAAAGGCCAAGGGCATGTCGAGCACGACGGCGATCTGATTCAGCTGGTCACCTTCCTCATCGGCGAGGAAGAATTCGGCGTGGACATCCTGGCTGTTCAGGAAATCATCCGCCTGATGCAGATCACCATGGTGCCGCGCGCTCCGGCCTTTATCGAGGGGGTCATCAACCTGCGCGGCAAGGTGATTCCGGTCATCAACATGCGGACCCGCTTCGGCATGCCCGCTCTGGAGCACGACAGCGACACCCGCATTGTGGTCATGGAGCTGGAGCAGAAAATCGTGGGTTTTCTGGTGGACGGCGTTTCCGAGGTGCTGCGCATATCGGCCGGCACTGTGGAGGATCCGCCGCCGATGGTGGCCGGCATCGGTTCCGAATACATCCGCGGCATCGGCAAGCTGGACGACCGTCTGCTCATCCTGCTGGATCTGGACAATCTGCTTTGCGATATTGATTTGAGCGGGTCGTAGTTTGAGGGCGGAACGTGGCGCACAATACTCCTTCGGTGCCGTACCGTTGGGGAGGTTTGCCGCTTCGGAGCTTGCCCCGGACGACGATAGAGGGTATTGTAAAAGTTCTTCGGGACATGCCGATTCCGGAGAACTTTTGCAATTTGCGGGGGTGGCCGACATGGTCTTGCGTCTTTCGCGTTCCATCGTGGGTGAAGCCGAAGCCCGTGCCGTCAGCCGGGTGATTCTGGAAGACGGCTATCTGGGCATGGGCAATGAAACCCGTTTGTTCGAAGAAGAACTGGCCGCCTATTTCGGCGTGTCGCCGCAACAGATCATTACCACCAATACGGGCACGGCGGCCCTGCATCTGGCTGTGGACGCCGCGGTCGCCCAATGCCGCGCCACAGACGGCCCGGCCGAAGTGCTGGTGCCGTCGCTGACCTTCGTGGCTTCCTTTCAGGCGGTTACGGCGGCGGGCTGCGTGCCCGTGGCCTGCGACGTGCTGCCCGAAACAGGCACCCTGGACCTTAGGGATGCGGAAAAGCGCCTCACCCACCGCACCATCGCGGTCATGCCCGTGGACTACGCCAGCAATCCCTGGCATCTGGACGAGGTCTACGATTTTGCCCGGCGCAAGGGTCTGCGCGTGGTGGAGGACGCGGCCCACGCCTTCGGTTGCCGCCACCACGGGCGCAAAATCGGCAGTTTCGGGGATATGGTCTGTTTCAGTTTTGACGGCATCAAAAACATCACTTCCGGCGAGGGCGGTTGTCTGGTGGCCTTTGACCCCGAGGCCGCGCGTCTGGCCTCGGACGCGCGCCTGCTCTCCGTGAAACATGATGCCGAGAAACGTTTCGCTGGCGCGCGCTCTTGGGACCCGGACGTCAAACGCCAGGGCTGGCGCTATCATATGAGCAACCTCATGGCCGCCATCGGCAGGGTGCAGCTTTCCCGGCTGGAGAGTGAATTCATTCCGGCCCGGCGCGCTCTGGCCGCCATCTACGCCGAACGTCTGGCAGATCTGCCGGGCGCGGATCTGCTGCGTACCGATCCGGAGGACTTCATTGTGCCGCACATCCTGCCCGTGCGCATCCTCAGCGGGCGCAAGGAAGCGGTCAAGGAAGCCCTGAGCCGGGAGGGTATTCCCACGGGTATGCACTATAAGCCCAACCACCTGCTGAGCTTTTTCGGCGGCGGATCCGTGAGGTTGCCGGTCACCGAGCGGCTCTATGCCGAACTGGTGACCCTGCCCCTGCACCCCGGTCTGAGCCGAGAGGACGCGGAAAACGTCTGCGCGGCTCTGGCCAGCGCCGTGTCGGCATAAGGGGCTTCAGTGCAAAGCTGTTCCGTTATTTCCGTTTGAAGGAGTCGTCATGTCCGCCCGCCCCGCCCCTTTGCTGGCTCTGGTCGTCCCCTGCTACAATGAGGAGGAAACCCTGCCGCGCACGCTGATCGCCTTGGCGGAACTGCTGGAGCGCTGCAAGGCCCAAGGCATGATCCGGCCCGAAAGCTATGCCCTGTATGTGGATGACGGCAGCCGCGACCGGACTTGGCAACTGCTTGAGGCCCGCCGCCGCCAGGATCCTTTCTGCCGGGGCGTCAGCTTCGCGGCCAATGCCGGGCATCAGAACGCGGTCTGGGCCGGCATGGACACGGCTCGCCAATGGGGCGTGGACTGCATCATCAGCCTGGACGCCGACCTTCAGGACGACATCAGCGTCATCCCGGACATGCTGGCCAGCTATGCGGAAGGCTGCGACATCGTCTACGGCGTACGTAACGATCGCAGCACGGATACCTCTTTCAAGCGGGGTACGGCGCATTTTTTCTATCGTCTCATGGGCTGGCTGAATGTGCGCCTGATCCCGGACCATGCGGACTACCGTCTGGTGTCCCGGCACGTGCTGGAGGCCCTGCAGGGTTTTGAGGAACAGACGCTTTTTCTGCGCGGACTTTTCCCCACGCTGGGCTTCAAGACCGGCAAGGTCTATTATTCCCGGCTCTCGCGACAGGCCGGAGAAAGCAAATACCCCCTGCTGAAAATGCTGTCCTTCGCCTGGAAGGGTATCACCTCCTGCAGCGCGGCGCCCCTGCGCTTGGCGGGCTTTATGAGTCTGCTGTGCATGCTGGCGGCCCTGGTCTGCTGTCTGGTTTCGTTTTTCAAGTATCTGGAGGGCGAGGTCATACAGGGCTGGACGTCCCTGATTATTGTGGCTCTGCTGTTGGGCTCGGTGCAGCTGTTCTGCCTCTCCGTCATGGGGGAGTATATCGCCAAGATTTTTACTGAAGTGCGACGGCGGCCCCGCTATATTGTGGAAAAGACCCTATGACCGGCTTTGTCCCCACTTGGGAGGACCTGCGGCGCTTTGTGCGGAGTCTGCTGGCCCGGCGCTGGATACGCTTCGGCTTGGTAGGCGGCGCGGCGACCCTCTGTTACGCCCTGCTGGGTCTGCTTTTTGTGAATGCCTGGGTCATGCCCATGCTGTTGGGTAACGCTCTGGCCTATCTGATCAGTTTTGCCGTTTCGTATCTGGGGCAAAGCCTCTGGACCTTTCAGGCCAGGGGCGGGCACCGGGCCATGCTGCGGCGTTTCGCCGCCGCCCAGGCCGTGGGTCTGGGGTTCAACTCCTGCATTGTCTGGCTGCTCGTCCGCTTCGGTCTGGGCTATGAACTGGCCATGCCCGTGGCTGTGGTACTGGTGCCGGTTTTTGTCTATCTGCTCTGCAAATACTGGGTTTTTCGCCGGACGCGGAACCTGAGCGGTTCCGGGAATACTTCGGAGGGCACCAAACCATGAGCGCTCCCGCCGTTTCCGTGATCATGAACTGCCTGAACAGCGCGCGAAATCTGCGCGCGGCCTTGGACAGTCTTATGGCCCAGAGCTTTGAGGATTTTGAAGTCATCTTCTGGGACAATGGCTCCATGGACGACAGCCCGGCCATCGCCCAGAGCTACGGTCCCAGGCTGTGCTATTTTCGCGGAGAGAAAACAGTGCCCTTGGGCGCGGCGCGCAATCTGGCCATGGCTCAGGCGCGCGGCCGCTATCTGGCTTTTCTGGACTGCGACGATCTCTGGCGTCAGCAAAAACTGGAAAAACAGGTGGCCCTGTTCAAAGCCAGTGAGCGGGTGGGGCTGGTCTGCACGGATACGGAGATTTTTGACGGCAGACGCGTGCTTAAGCGCCTCTTCGCCGAGGCCCGGCCCGCGCGCGGCATGGTCTTCGGCGCGCTCATGGAGCGGCAGTGGATTTCCATGTCCTCGGCCATAATCCGGCGCGAGGCCCTGGCCGGGCTGACGGCGGATGCCGGGGCGCGGGAGGGCGGATGGTTTGACGAAAGCCTCAACGTCTGTGAGGAGGCCGACGTCTTTTACCGCATCGCCCACGATTGGGAGCTGGATTATGTGGACGAGCCCCTGACCCTCTGGCGGGTGCACGGGGCCAACACCACTTTCCGCAAATTCGGCCAGTTCGCGGATGAGACCCTGCGCATCTTGGACAAGCACCGCCGCCTCTATCCCGGCTATGACGCGGAGCACGCCGACCTGGCGGCCCTGTTGACGCGTCGCGCATCCTTTCAGAAGGCCGTGGCCCTCTGGCGCGAAGGGCGCAACGCCGAGGCCCGCGCCACTATCGCGCCCTGGCGCAAGCTGTCGCGCAAGTACCGCATGTTCTGGTGGGCCAGTTTTCTGCCCGGCTCTCTTTTTGATCTGGCGGCGCGGATTTATTTCGCCCTGCCCGCCGGATTGCGCCGTTAGGTTTTTTCAAGTTCAGCACGCTGCGTGACATTCTTTCCCGTCCAGCCCTGAAGACTGGATGAAATCTGTTGAATTGTCCCGCCGTTAGGAGAGTTTTTATACAATGGGAAGGCTTACGGTCCCATTTTTCGACGTATCGCCTGACAGGCTGTTTTCGGCATCGCGGCGCTACGGAAGAAAAGAGAACGCAAGGACATGTGTAAAGCCCCTTCAGTTAGTGCAAAGCCAAACTGGAGCCTCCTTGAAGGCAAACTCTTCTGGAGTGAGATTGCCCAATGATTC
>APFI01000059.1 GCA_000403945.1 Desulfovibrio sp. Dsv1 | reverse complement strand
CCCGGCTTCCGTCAGGATGCCGGGGCGTTTCGCGCGCGGCGCCGCCGGATGGCGGCTATTGCAGAGCCTGTCCCACCGCCTGATGGTAGCCCCGCATACGCTGTTTCTCCATCCGTGAATGTTGCAGGCTTGCCCGGACGACGTCCCGCGCCTGGACGGCCAGCTCACTCAGATGTTCCTGGATCCGGGTGAGTTCAATAAGACGGTTCCGGTACTGATCGGCGCCATCGGATTCCAGCAGGTGCCATGCCATGCTGGTGACCTCGCCACGCCGCTCCGCCAGTTCCACCGCCTTGTCATAGGCCCTGTCCTCCAAGGCCGCCATTTCCTGTCGGGCAAGATCCAGAGCCTGATCCAGGAGAGATAGTCCCTGACCCATGGGGGCGCTCCTTCAGCCCTTACTGGGCTATGTGTTTGACCATCTGCTCGTGCAGATGCTCGCTGACTACCTGCCATTCCTCGCACAGGGGCAGGAATTCGTATTCCAGCAGATCGGCCAGCAGAATCCAGTCTTCATTTTCCAGCACTTCGCTCATTTCGGAAAGCAGGTCCGCCAGCTTTTCGGCCTTGCGGGTGAATTCCTCATCCGCGCCGCCGAGATAGCGTTCGCGCAGCGCGCCGAGCATGCCCATGAAATCGCGGGTCACATCCAGCAGATCCTGCAAAAGCTCCAGGGCGTCGGTGTCCGAGGCTTCACGGAACAGGCGGGCCACATTGCGCGCGCCGCTGCCCATCATCCGGGCCACTTTGTCCATTTCCGCCGACATGTTCACAGCCAGCTCGGCGGCGGGCACGGAGCGCACTTCCACAGAAGAGATGGTGTCGCAGGACATGTCTTCGGCCTGATGAGGATATATTTCCGAAAAAATTTCATTGTTCACAAAAACATCGGTGACCACCC
Organism: Desulfovibrio sp. Dsv1; assembly: GCA_000403945.1. Classification (GTDB taxonomy): domain Bacteria; phylum Desulfobacterota; class Desulfovibrionia; order Desulfovibrionales; family Desulfovibrionaceae; genus Desulfovibrio. The sequence continues at coordinate 5,548 of APFI01000059.1, read as the reverse complement.
GGTCATCCATTTTTTCGTCTTCCATCACAGTGGTCAGCACTTCTTCCAGATTGGCGAAATTGGAAATTGCCTTGTCGCTTTTGCAACCGTCAACAATAATCATATAACCCTCCTTGCTCCCCACAGGGAATTATTTGCCGATACGTTGCGTGCCTTTAATTATGCAAGACACGTACCAGACAAGGAATTACAATGGATTGCGGCTGGAAACCGTCATATGCGCGGCCCAGTGTTCGAGATGCCCGGCCAGCATGCCCACAAAACGCAGTAATTCATCCATGCGGTCGCCGCGCTCCTGCCGTAATTCGCGCCAGAAACAGGCCAGAGATGCCAGCGGCGGGCAGGCGTTCAGAAGATTTTGCAGGCGTTCGCAATTGAGCAGAAAGAGCTGGCCAGCCTTGGCAGACCTGCCCGTCAGGCGGCCCTGCTCGGACAGCATGTCCAGCAGTCTCGCGGCCTGGGCCAGCACCGGGGCCACCTGGCGGCAGAGAGCGGGGGAGCAGGGCGGCGCGTCCAACCGCCCGTCTGTTTGCCCGCCCGCTTGCTTTTCAATGTGCCCGTCCGCCGGACCGGCCGCGTTGCCGCTCAGATCGTCAAGAATATGACGCCAGAACGGGCGTTGCTGGCTGAGCCAGAGGCTACAGTCCTCGGAATCGTGGCCGGAGAGGCTGCGCACCCCGGCAAAGCCCCGCGCGTCGGTTTCCGTCAGCCAGACGCGGGCCTCGAGGCGGAGTTTCGGGCTCAGGCCCGCCTGCCAGCCGCCACCTTCCAGACGGGCCAGGATCAGGTCGCTCGCGCTGGTCGGGCTGATGTGCGTCAGGCAGGCATGACCATGCGGGCAGGGCTGTCTGAAGGAACAGGGATGGCAGGGCAGAGCCGGTTCCAGGCAGCAGCAACCCGGCAGATAGGGGCCGGTGTCCCAAGGCTGGGCCGTGGCCAGAAAAAAAGCCAGGCAGGGCAGGCCCAGGCCGGCGGCCAGATGCATGGTGCCGGTGTCGTTGGTGGCCAGCAGACGCATTTTGCGCAGCAGGGCCGCCAGTTGAGGGATGTCGGTCCGGCCCACGGCATTGACGAAGGGCGTCCGGTCGCGGGTGGCGCGCGCCGCGTACTCCCGCGCCAGAGGACGTTCGGCGGGCGCGCCCAGCAGGACCGGGCAGAGGCCCGCCTCGCGCCAGAGGCGTTCGCCCAGATCCGCGAAATGCGCGACCGGCCACTGCCGCCGGGCTTCGCTGGCCCCCAGTTGCAGAGCCACAAAACCTTTGGGATGCGCGCCCAGGGGAAGATTTTCGGGCCGGGCCAGCAGGGCCTCGGCATGGGACATGGCCGCATCCGGAGGGGGCCGCAGACTGAAGCGTCCCGGACGCCCTGCAATGCCGGGGGCGAAAAGGGGCGCGCCGATCATGCGGAACATATCCACCAAATTGAAGGGCGCGTTCAGGCGGCGCAGGGTGGCGCCGCTCAAAAAGGAGGACCAGACGCCCCGATTGACGCCAAAACCCTCGGGATCCATGCCGAAGCCCAGCACCGCTTCCGGCGCGGAGGCCAGGAGCTTGGAGAGCAGGCGCGCGGGCAGGGTGGGTGTCAGGTTGACGACGTGCCGGGGCGCGGCATCTCTGCGGATGCGCCGGGTCAGACCCAGCAGTTGCGCGGCCGCCGTCCGCCAGTCCCGGTCCAGCGCGGCCATCAGCTTCGCGCCGGGCAGGGGCCAGGCCGCGTCCACATGACGCAACAGGGGCAGGGCGGCGGCGAAGTTGTCCAGGCAGACCAGGCCCACACTGTGGCCGCTGTCGTGCAGATCCTGAATCAGGGGCTGGCTTTGCAGCAGATCCCCGAAACGGGTCAGATTGAGAAGCAGGACATCAGTGCCCATGCCGCGCCGTCCCAAGAGCTCAGGCCAGGGCGGTGCGCCCGCCGCCGTCCAGCATGTTCAGGGCCAGATTCTTTTCCTGCCGGAAGCGGTTCTGCACCGCCGCCTGCACCGCTTCGGTGGAGGAGCCGAACTGCCCGGCGCGCAGCTTGTAGACGTTGCTGATGAGCTTGCGCTCGTAGGCCGGGTCCGTGGGCTTGCCGCTGAGATTGTCGGCCCGGTCGAAAATACGGGCCGCTCCGGCCGGACCGTGCTGTACGGCAGTGCTCCAGATCACTTCCCGCATGGCGGGAGAAAGTTTGTCCGCTTCCAGGCCGGTGCGCTCCACAATGGCCTCCATGGCGGGCTTGTAGTGGCTTTCGCGGATGAAGGCCTCCTGCAGGGCCTCGAAACGCTCGGGCTGCTCCTTGGCGATGGCCCGCCAGGCGTCGGGCATGCTTCCGCAGCGGCCGCCCGTATTGGCCGGTCCGGCCTTGCGCAGGCGCTGGGCGACATCCGGCGCCTCGCCGTCCAGGAATTCCAGAAAATTCTTCATGCTGCCCACACGCGAGGCGATCTGGTATTTGCCGTAGGACGTGCCGCCATTGCGGTCGTAGCCGATGGCCGCGATGCCGTCGCCGCCGGATTCGAAGCGGGCTGAAAGCCGGCCCAGCCCGTTGCTTTCCGGTGCCGGCGGGCGGCGCGCGCGCTTGCCGGTGGAGCGGGTGCGGATGAAGTCGCCCATGGACAGATTGCCCACTCGCCCTTCAACGGCATTGGCCAAGCTGCGCAGATGCCGGGCCACGCCCATGTTGCGGGCCAGATCCAGCGGAGAATCGCCGCCGGAAAGGCTTTGCATCAGGCCTTCCATGGCTTGGGTCTGACGCAGATCCGTCTGGGCCTTGGCGAAGGTCTGGGAGCGCGCGAGGTCGCTGGGAGAGCGCCCGGCCAGAACGGGATTGCGCAATTGCAGCGTGCTGGCCGTTTCCTGCGGGCGCCTTGCCGCGGGCGCGCTTTTGTCCACTCCCTGCCGTTCCTGACCGGCCATCAGGGCGGCGAAAGGCGAGAGGCCCCCTGTGGGCGCGCTCTGGGCGCGGCTCTGGGGCGCGGCGGGAGACGGGTTTTGCTGCTGTTGTTCGGCCGGAGGCCGGATCAGCCATGCGGAGTGTGCCATGTTCTTCCTCCTGAGACGGGGCGAAGGGCGGACTTGGGGCCGCCTCGGCAGGATGAAAGCAAGGACAGTGCCAATGCCCGGCAGGGACCGGGGTGCGGGCCTTGCGCGGCGACGCGTTTGGGGGGCGGAGGGACGCAAGCCCCCGCGCGCGACAAATTGCCGACGCGGCTGGAAAAGGAAAACCCCGTCGGCGCGGATCCGGCGGGGCAGGGGGGAAGCGCCACTGCCGTGGCGAGGCTGAGGGCTGTTTTTGGTCTAGGCCTTTTTCATGGCCTCAATAAGTTCCGTAAGCGTCTGGGCCTGCGCGGCCAGATCGGACACGGCCGTGGCGGCTTCGGCCATGGCCTCGGCGGTCTGGCGGGACATGTCGTTGACCTGGGCGATGGACTGGTTGATCTCTTCGCTGGCTGCGGACTGCTCCTCGCTGGCCGCGGCGATGGCGCTGACCTGATCCCCGGTGGCCTCCACGGTGGCCACGATTTCCCGCAAGGCCTGCCCGGACTGGTTGGCCAGTTCCGTGGCCTCGCCGACGCGTTCCACGGCGTTGTCCATGCCGGCCATGCTCTTGGCCGTGCTTTCCTGAATGGCCTTGATGGCGTTGCCCACGTCGTTGGTGGATGACATGGTCTTTTCAGCCAGCTTGCGCACCTCGTCGGCCACCACGGCGAAACCGCGCCCGGCCTCGCCCGCGCGGGCGGCCTCGATGGCCGCGTTGAGGGCCAGCAGGTTGGTCTGGTCCGCGATATCCGAAATCACGCCCATGATCTGGGTGATGGCCTGGGCGTGCTCGCCGAGCTGGGTCATGTCATCCTTGAGCTCCAGCGAAATCTGATGAACCTGCTCAATGCCGCGCACGGCCTTTTCCACAACCCGCGCGCCGGATTCAGCCTTTTCCCTGGTTCCAGAGGATGCGGCGGAGGCGGAACCCGCGTTCCTGGCCACTTCCTGGACAGTGGCGTTCATTTCGTTCATGGCCGTGGCCGCTTCGGAGAGGCGGGAGGCGGATTCGGCCGCACTCCGGTCGGACTGTTCAATCTGGGCGGACAACTGGGTGGAGGAGGAAGAAAGCACGGCGGCCACTTCCTCCAGCTGCCCGGCGGCGGCCAGCATGGCCTGGGTCTTGCCCTTGGCCTCCCGGCTGGCGGTCTCGGCCTGTTCCAGGGCATCATGGGCCCTGGCGGACTGCTCCCTGGCGTTTTCCGACTCGCGCTGGGCGCTCTCAATGTGCGTTTTCAGGGCGTGGACCATCTCCACAATGGATCCGTAGACGCCCACTTTCTTGCCGCCGTCGTCCACATTGTAGTCGCCGTCCACCACCCGGCGGGCTATAGCGTTCAGCTCGCCAGGGTCCTTGCCCAACTGCCGCGCTGTCTTGCGGATCAGCAGAATGGCCAGCAGCGCGGAAACCAGAACAGCCAATACGGTCATGACCGTGCCGACCATATTGCTGTTTTCGTACATCGCATTGCCTTCCATACTGGTATCTTCGGCATTTTTACGGGTTTGGACCGCAAATTCGGTGAGCTGCGCGATCAACTCCAGGAACTCCATGCGGGAGTCCCCCAGCAGCAGCGCGATGGCCTCGTCCGTCCGGTTCTGGAGGGAGAGGCTCCGCAGTTTGCCGGAAATGCTGAAGTAGGCATCCAGATCCGTGCCGATCTTGTCCAGCAGAGCCCTGACCTTGCTCTCCTGGACGTACTCGCTGAGCTTGGCCCGAGTGCCGGAGACCTTTTTTTTCCAGTCGGCCAGTTCATTTTCACTGTCCCGCATCAGCGCCGCATCCGTTGTATAAATATGGCGCGTTTCCACAATACGGTATTCCGATACATAAAAGCTCAGCCTGCCCGCCAGATCAATGATCGGCACGTTTCTGTCCGCGATTATCGTCGACATTTCATTGACGTTTTTCATCTGCGTCAACAGGTATACCGCCACAACAGCATTGAATATGATCAGGATACCCATGCTGAGGAAAATTCTAGTGGACAATTTCATGCGCGCTTCTCCTTTGAGTTCGAAGGATGAGAGTGTTGCTGGAAGAGAGATAAAATATTTCCCCTTTGTCCGTTCACATGAAACCTGGCAAACAGAGCCAGTGAATGAGCTGACCGGTATCGCGACAACAGGCTTTCCAGAGCCAAAGTTTTTTTGAATGCAAATAGTGCCGCATCTCGTCAGGCTCTATAATGACCGCCTCTCCCGGCGCGGATTTTTCACAGGTCTTTTCAGCAAAATCCCGGCTCCGGCACATGACGGTTGATGTTGCGACTCCATAGATGCGGGCAATGGCATTAAATGAAGAGCCAAATGTATGGCAAATATCGCCATTGTCTTTTCCTTCGCTGATCGTCTGCGTTCTATTCTTAATGTCGTCACCTTCTTAACTGTCATGGAATTTCCTCCATTAATGTTTGGTAATAACCTGTTCTTTCTGACATTGTCGAGTTATCAGAAAGATTTTTTATCATTATAAAAAACAGGAATGCGCGATTACATATTCCTGTTGAGAAAATGCCAAAACAGCGCCT